>NZ_JBFBJJ010000012.1:0-125653 GCF_040686055.1 Microbacterium sp. NPDC086615 | reverse complement strand
CACGCCTAAGCGTCGCGGACCATGCACAACCCCGTTTCACCGCGTGATCGCGCGGCTAGATCACCATCCCATCCACACGTTCTTGCCTATAACCCCCACGGTCCACCACGCCACGTCGACGAGGCACAGGCCCCCGTCGTCCTCCCGGTAGAACAGGTCTCCGGGATACTCGACCCCGGATGCCACGCGCCCGGCGGGCAGTGACAGGTTGATGCTCCACGTCGGGTCGAACTCGGCCTGCTCCGGCCAGTACTCGGCGACGAACTCTTCGGGCTCCTCGGCGGACAGCCCGTCCCAGGCGGACGGCGACCCCAGATCGATGTCCCGCCCCTCGCACACCGTCCCGTCCGCGTCGCCCGCTGCCGCGGCCTCGATGTGCTCCCGAGTCGTGTCGATCACGTTCGCGCCCTCGGGGCCCCAGATGAGCCCGTCCAGAGAACACCCCGTCAGGGCGAGCGCGGAGGCGGTCGTCAGAGTTGCGGCGATGCGGCGGTGCGTTCGGCTCATGCGCT
Organism: Microbacterium sp. NPDC086615; assembly: GCF_040686055.1. Classification (NCBI taxonomy): domain Bacteria; kingdom Bacillati; phylum Actinomycetota; class Actinomycetes; order Micrococcales; family Microbacteriaceae; genus Microbacterium; species Microbacterium sp. NPDC086615. The sequence continues at coordinate 125,141 of NZ_JBFBJJ010000012.1, read as the reverse complement.
CAACCTATCCGCGGCCCCTTATCGTGCGCGTAAGCCGCTTGTCACGCGGTGGAATGGGGGAAGGACCGTCGTCGACCATCGGAGTCCCGGCAACGACGAGAGCATGTACGTCGACGTGCTTCCCGCTTCGGCAGAACGTTGACTGCACGCGCCCTGCGCGCCGCCTCTTCGGGAAGGATGGCCCCATGGCCGATGACGAGATCTGGGACGTGACCGATATCCAGGGGACTCCGACGGGGGCGCTGCACCGTCGTGGGGACGGCCCCGTCCCGGCCGGGTCGTTCCACATCGTGGCATCCGTCTGTGTGGTGTCGTCGACGGGGCGGGTGCTCGTGAGTCTGCGCGCACCGGGCAAGGACTACCCGCTCGCGTGGGAGTTCCCTGCGGGAAGCGCCCTCCGTGCGGAGTCGAGCCGACGCGGCGCCGCGCGCGAGCTCGGAGAGGAGACCGGGCTCTCGGTCGCCCCCGACGAGCTCGTCCTCGTCGGGCGAGTGATCGAGGAGCGCGCGCTCTTCGATCTCTGGATCGCGCGAGTGGACGGCGAGCCCGTGCCCGTACCCGATCCCGAAGAGGTCCAGGATGCCGAGTGGGTCACGCTCGACGAGGTCCAGCGTCGCTGGCGGGCCGGCACGTTCGCCTCGCCCTGGAACGCACGGTTCGAGCAGCTGTGGGACACCCTCGCTCGCGAGGTGGGGCGCGGCGCATGAGTTCCGTGTACCGGACGCACGACATCGCGGTCGCGGCGGGGTCGCTGCGCGTGGGGGAGTGGAATCCGGATGCCGTGGGCATGCCGTGGCTGCTCGTGCACGGCGTGACCGCCTCGCATCTCGCCTGGGCGTGGCTGGCTGCCGAGGCACCCCAGCAGCGTCTGATCGCTCCGGACCTCCGCGGCCGCGGGCGGAGCGAGAGGGGGGAGGGGCCGCTCGGCATGGCCGCGCACGCCGATGACCTCGCTGCGGTTCTGGACGGCCTCGCGGTCGACGAGGTGGTCGTGATCGGTCACTCGATGGGCGCTTTCGTCTCCGCCGTGCTCGCCGATCGGCACACGGACCGGGTGGATCGAGTCGTCCTCGTCGACGGCGGCTTGCCCCTGGAACTGCCGCCGGGTATGTCGCCTCGGGAAGCCGTGCGACACGTGCTGGGGCCGACGGCGGCGCGGCTCGAGCGGCGGTTCGCCGACCAGGGCGAGTACAGAGACTTCTGGCGCGCACACCCGGCGTTCGTCGACCGCGAGGATCCGCTGCTCGATTCGTACTTCGCGTACGACCTCGTCGGCGCGGAACCGTTTCTGCGTCCCGCCACGGTGCTGTCCACCGTCGAGGAGGACTCGATCGATCAGAACGCGGGCGACGCGATCGGAAGGGCTATCGAGCGGATGCCACGGCCGACGACGCTTCTCGCGGCCGAGCGTGGTCTGCGTGGTGAGGTGCCTCCGCTGTACCCCGACCTTGACGCGCTCCGGGCGACCCACCCGCGGCTTCGGGACGTCCGCCGCGTGGACGGGGTCGACCATTACTCGATCGTCATGTCTGGGGCGGGGGCGCGCGAGGTCGCACGCGCCGCGGGCGAGGCCGACTGACGCAACGGTGGGAGTGAGGGTGAAGTTCGGCCCCTCAGGAGCCGTTTGCCGGGTCGCCCGCCCTCCGGGGCTCTAGCGTCGGGCGGATGCGCCGACTTCTCTCCACGGGTGCCGTGCTCGCCGTCCTCGCCGTGTCGGCGATGGCCGCGATCGCCGCCCCCGCCTCCGCCGCCGTCCCCGACCTGACCGGTCGCTCCTACGTCTCCCTCGGCGACTCGTACGCCGCCGCGTGGGGACTCCCTCTCGCCGCGACGCAGCCCGCCGCGGGGTGCGATCAGTCGGATGAGAACTACCCCCACCTCGTCGCCGACGAGTTCGGTTTCGACCTCGACGACCGCTCGTGCGGCGGAGCCGTGATCGCCAACGTGGTCGACACTCCGCAGTCGGTGGGCGGTGCGACGGCACCGGTCCAGTCGGACGCCCTGGATGCCGACACCGACCTCGTCACTCTCACGATCGGCGGGAACGACCTCGGGTTCTGGCAGCTCGGTCAGATGTGCATCGCGGCCACGGCGGGAGGCCCGGTCGCCGGGAGTCTCGACGGCAACGTGCACGCCTCGTGCGCCGAACAGTTCGTGGTGAACACTCCCGCGGGCCCGGTGAACACGCTCGAGACGCAGATCGATCAGTCGGTGGCACCCGCCCTGTCGGCGGCCCTCGCCGATATCGAGGCACGGGCTCCGCACGCGAAGATCATCGTGGTCGGATACCCCGCGCTCGCCCCCGACGCCGCGCACACCCCGAGCGACGGGTGCTACACCTCGCTCCTCCAGGGACTCGGGTTCCGCACGAACGCGTACCCCTACACGAATGCGGACGTGGAGTTGCTCCACGCCACCCAGGCCTACCTCGACGACACGATGGCGCAGGTCACCGAGGCCTCTGGCGCGACCTACGTCTCGCTGCTCGCCGACTCCGCGGCGCACACGCCGTGCAACCCGCGCGACGCGTACGTCAACGGCATCACGCTGAGCCTCGCCCCCGACAGCGTGCCCGTCTCGGGGCTCCCCGTCGGCGGGATCAAGAAGGGGGCGATCCACCCGAATGCGGCGGGTGCCGCGTTCACCAGCACGAAGGTCTCGGATGCCGTGCGCGAGCTGTTCGCGGAGCCGGATCCGACGCCGACCCCGACGATCACGCCGACGCCGACCCCGACGGATGACCCGTCGCCTACCCCGACGGCCTCACCGAGCCCGAGCACCACGCAGAGCCCGAGCGCCAGCGTGAGCCCGGTGCCGTCGGCCAGCGCCACCCCTATCACTGCCGCGACGACCGGGGCCTTGGCGACAACGGGGACGCCGTCGGTCGCGGGGGCGATCGGTATCGGTGCTGCGATGCTCCTCGTGGGCATCGCGGTGACCTATCTTCTCCGGCGCCGGGCGCACAGCTGAAACGACCGCTGTACCGACACGCGCCCTGTCCCGAATCGTTCGGGACAGGGTGCGTGCGTGCGTTCGCGATGCGTCAGGCGGCGTCGCCCACGAGGACGGCGGCTCCCTCGTCGGCGATCGTCGGGTGGGCCTGGTCCACGTGCGCGAGGGCTCGCCGACCGAACAGGACGCACGCCGCCGCGATCAGCACGGACACGGTCGCCATGACGTACGGCACTCCCGCGCCCGCGGCGTGCCAGAGGAAGGCGGCGAGCGGCGGGGCGACGGCTCCGCCGAGGAAGCGGACCGCCGAGTAGGCCGAGGAGGCGACCGAACGGGGGAGGTCGGTGGCTTCCATCACGGCCTCCGTCAACGCCGTGTTCACGACGCCGAGCACCAGACCGCCCACGACGATGCAGACCACGAGTCCGACGGGGGAGTCCACGACGAAAGCGGCGACGAGGAGGTCGACAGCGAGCAGGGGGAGGGCGAGCAGCAGAACCGACGTCAGCCGCATCCGGCGGAGGAGGATCGGGGCAACCCAGACACTCGTGATCGCGAGCGCGACACCCCACCCGAAGAAGGTGAGCCCGATCCCCATCGCGCCGAAGCCCAGCGGGAAGGGGGAGAAGGCCAGCAGGGTGAAGAAGCCGATGTTGTAGAACAGCGCGGTGGCCGCGAGGATCGCGAGCGCCGGGCGACCGAGGGCGCGGAACGGCGCGCTGAAGGGGATGGGCGTTCGTGCGGGAGCAGGGCCGCGCAGGAGCACTGCCACGGCGACGAAAGCGATCGCCATGAGGGCGACCACTCCGAAGAACGGTCCCCGCCAGCTGGCCTCGCCGAGGATGCCGCCGAGCAGCGGTCCGATCGCGATGCCCAGGCCGAGCGCCGCTTCGTACAGGATGATCGCCGCCGAACTGCCACCGGAGGCGGCGCCGACGATGGTCGCGAGAGCCGTCGAGATGAACAGGGCGTTGCCGAGGCCCCAGCCCGCGCGGAAGCCGATCACGGCGTCGACGCTTCCGCTCAGCGCGCACAGGAGCGAGAACGCGACGATCAGGGCGAGCCCGACGAGCAGCGTGGCCTTCGCGCCGATTCGGCTCGAGATCCAGCTGGTGACGAGCATCGCGAGGCCCGTCACGACCAGGTAGCTGGTGAACAGCAGCTCGGTCTCGACGGGTGTCGCCTTCAGTGACTCGGCGATCGCGGGGAGGATCGGGTCGACGAGACCGATCCCCATGAACGCGACGACGCACGCGAATGCCACGGCCCAGACCTGGGCCGGCTGCTTCCATACGCTCGGAGCGGCGCTCATCGCACGACCTCCGGCTGTAGGCCCACGCGGGCCGAGAGGGCACCGGCGGCGGTGCTCACGGCATCCCATTCGGCATCCGTCAGATCGGCCACGTGGGGCGCGAGGGCGGCGCTCAACTGTGCGAGCCAGCGCTCGAGGGCGGAGAGACCGGCGTCGGTCACGGCGATGACGCTGACGCGCGAGTCATCGGGGTGCGGCTCGCGCGTGACGAGACCCGCGTCGCTGAGCTGGTGGACGAGGCGCGTCATGCCGGGCTGGGTCACGCGGCTGAGGGTGGCCAGGTCGCCGAGACGCTGGGGTCCGTGGTCGCGCAGCAGGGTGAGGGTGCGCCACTGCGCGGAGGGGGCGTCGTTCTGGGTGTCGAGGGCCGCGATGCGCGTCAGGGCGTGCACCGCGAGCAGCAATCTCTGGAGATCGTCATCGCGGGTCATGGGAAAAGCATATCGCAGATATATACCTGAGGTATCTATCGTGACGCGAGTCGCGTGGACAGCTGGTGCGCGTGCGCGAGCAGGATGCGACCGAGCTCGCCGAGTCTCTCACCCGAGAAACGGAACTCGACGCCGGTCAGGCTCAGTGCCCACTGGGGAGCCCCCGCCCGGTCGAACACGGCCGCCCCCAGGCCCCAACTGCCCTCCACGATGAGCCCCGGATTCACGGCGTACCCGCGCTCCTGGGTGTCGCGCACCCGCGCGCGCAGGCGCGCCGGGGCATGTGAGGCTCCGAACCGCTCGGCGAGGTCCCCGTGGCGCTCGAGATAGGCGTCCACATCATGGGGCGGAAGGAAGGCGAGGATCGCGAGACCCGCGGATGCCACGCCCAGCGGGAAACGCACTCCCTCGGAAAGCACGAAGGAGCGAATGGGGAAGCTGCCGTCTTCTCGGACGAGGCACACCGTCTCGTCGCCACGTCGCACCGACAGGAACGCACTCTCTTCGGTTCGCACCGCGAGCGAGCGCACGACGTCGCGTGCCGTCGCGGTGATGTCGAAGCGAGAGGCCGCCACACTGCCCATGAGGTAGAGCTCAGGGCCGGGCAGCCAGTGGCCGGTCGTCTCGTCGCGGTCGACGAGCCCCTCCGCACGGAGGGCGGTCAGGAGCCGATGCGCGGTGGGGCGCGTGAGATCGGCGTCGCGGGAAAGGTCGCCGATGGTCGCCCCGGCGGATCCCGCCGCCGTCACCAGGCGGAGGAGTGTGGCGGCGCGGGCGATCGCCTGGGCGCCGGGAACGCTCGCGGGTGAGCGCGAATGAGGTGCGGTGTCCACGATGTGGACGCTACGCGGCTTGGCATCCACATCGCAAGATCGCGCTGGGCGCGTCCCGGCGCCGGCCCTGAGCATGAGATGACGCAGACACGAAGGAGTTCGCGTGATCGACAAGACCTGGACCTCGGCCGCCGACGCGGTCTCCGACATCCCCGACGGCGCGTCCCTCGCCGTCGGCGGCTTCGGACTTTCCGGCAACCCGATCGCCCTCATCGAAGCCCTGCTCGCCCAAGGGACGCGAGACCTCTCCGTCGTCTCCAACAACTGCGGTGTCGATGACTGGGGTCTCGGCATCCTGCTGGGGGCTGGTCGGATCCGCAAGATGACGTCGTCGTACGTCGGCGAGAACAAGGAGTTCGAACGGCAGTTCCTCTCCGGTGAGCTGGAGCTCGAGCTCACCCCGCAGGGCACTCTCGCCGAGAAGCTCCGTGCCGGTGGGGCTGGCATCGCGGCGTTCTACACCCAGACGGGAGTCGGAACCCAGGTCGCCGAGGGCGGGCTTCCTCAGCGGTACGACGGCGCCGGAGGCATCGCGGTCGCGTCCCCCGTCAAAGACGTGCGCGTCTTCGATGTCGACGGCGTGCCTCGCGAGTTCGTCCTCGAAGAGGCGATCACGACGGACTTCTCCCTCGTCCATGCGTGGAAGGGTGACCGGCACGGCAACCTCGTGTTCCGCAAGGCCGCCCGCAACTTCAACCCGCTCGCGGCGATGGCGGGGCGCGTGTGCATCGCCCAGGTCGAGCATCTCGTCGAGCCCGGCGAGATCGACCCCAACGACGTCCACCTGCCCGGGGTCTACGTCCACCGTCTCGTCGAGGTCGGGCCCGGGATCGAGAAGCGGATCGAGAAGCGCACGGTGCGGGACGGCGTCGCCGAGTCGGGCCCGGTCCCTTCGACGAGCTCAGGGACCTCAGCATCGACGAGCTCAGGTCCCGCCGCACCGATGAGCAAGGAGTTCTGACATGGCCCTCACCCGCACGGAGATGGCGGCGCGAGCCGCCCGCGAACTCGCCGACGGCTCGTACGTCAACCTCGGCATCGGCCTGCCGACCCTCGTGCCCAACCACGTGCCCGACGGCGTCACGGTCGTGCTGCAGTCCGAGAACGGCATCCTGGGCGTCGGTCCGTACCCGACGGAGGACGCGGTGGATGCCGACCTCATCAACGCCGGCAAAGAAACGGTGACCACGCTCCCCGGCGCGGCCTTCTTCGACTCGGCGCTGAGCTTCGGGATGATCCGCGGGGGCAAGATCGACGCCGCGATCCTCGGGGCGATGCAGGTGTCGGCCTCCGGAGACCTGGCGAACTGGATGATCCCCGGAAAGATGGTGAAGGGTCCCGGCGGCGCCATGGACCTCGTCCACGGAGCCGCGCGCGTCATCGTGCTCATGGAGCACGTCGCCAAGGACGGCTCGCCGAAGATCGTGAACGACTGCTCGCTGCCGTTGACCGGTCGCGGTGTCGTCGATCGCATCATCACCGACCTCGCCGTCATCGACGTGACAGAGGATGGACTCGTGCTCGTCGAGCTCGCCCCCGGGGTGAGCATCGACGAGGTGCGGGATGCCACTGAGCCCCCGCTGACCGTGGAACTCACCGAGGAGGTCACCCGATGAACCCCGAAGACGTCGTGATCGTCGCCGCCGCGCGCACCCCTCAGGGGCGCCTGAAGGGCCAGCTCGCTCCGCTCACCGCCGTGCAGCTCGGCGCGGCCGCGATACGCGGAGCCCTGGACCGCGGGGGGATTCCCGCCGAGGCCGTCGACGCGGTGCTGGTCGGACAGGTGCTCCAGGCCGGTGCCGGACAGAACGCGGCTCGCCAGGCTGCCGTCGCCGCCGGGATTGGGTGGGACGTGCATGCGGCGACCGTCAACAAGGTCTGCCTGTCGGGTCTCACGGCGATCATCGATGCCGCGCGCATGCTGCGCCTCGGGGACGCGACGGTCGTCGTCGCGGCGGGCATGGAGTCGATGACCCGCGCCCCGCACCTGCTGATGAACTCGCGCGAGGGCTACGCCTACGGCTCGGTCGAGGTGCTCGATCACCTCGCGTACGACGGTCTGACGGACGCCTACGACCGCGAGAGCATGGGTGCTTCCACCGAGCGCGCGAACGCGCGATTCGACGTGACCCGTGAGGCGCAGGACGCGGTCGCCGCCCGGTCGCACCAGCGTGCCGCCGCCGCGCAGGCGGCGGGTGTCTTCGACGCCGAGATCGTGCCCGTTGAGATCCCGCAGCGCAAGGGCGATCCCGTCGTCGTGACGGCCGACGAGGGCATCCGCGCCGACACGACGGTCGACACGCTCGCGAAGCTCCGCCCCGCTTTCGCCGAGGGTGGGTCGATCACCGCCGGCAACGCGTCGCGGATCTCCGACGGGGCGTCGGCGGTCGTCGTCACGACCCGATCGGTGGCGGACGATCGAGGATGGGACATCCTGGCGGTCGTGGGAGCCGCGGGACAGGTCGCCGGACCCGACAACTCGCTGCACGCGCAGCCTGCTCGCGCGATCGCGAGAGCCCTCGAGAAGCAGGGCATCTCGGCATCCGATCTCGATCTCGTCGAGATCAACGAAGCCTTCGGCGCTGTCGTGGCTCGTTCGCAGGCCGAGCTGGGCCTGTCCGACGACGTCGTCAACCCGCACGGCGGCGGCATCGCGATCGGTCACCCGATCGGCGTCTCGGGCAACCGGCTCGTCGTGCACGCGGTCCACGAGCTGGTGCGGCGGGGGAGCGGCACCGCCGCGGTCGCCCTCTGCGGCGGTGGAGGCCAGGGCGACGCGCTGATCCTCACACGTTGACAGACAGACGGATGCCACGACCCCGGGGTCGTGGCATCCGTCGTCCGATCAGCGCGCGAGGCGCTTCTTGAAAAGCTTCTGCTGCTTCTTCGCGACGGGGGAGTCGCCCGCGATCACGCGTCCGCGCCGGGCGCGACGGGTGTCGACGACCGATCCGATCGCGAGAGCCAGCGTGATGCCCCAGCTGAGCCACGCGAGGGCGGTGCGCCACGTGAAGGGCTCGTCATTGCGCAGAGCCCGCAGGAGCGTGATGCCACCCGTGATGGCGCTGAGAAGACCCGTTCCGAAGATGTACTGGCGCATGTCTTCAACCTACCGAGGAGCGCGACGCGACGCCGCGCCTTGACAGGCGGGGCGTCCATATCGCATCCCGTCCAGCCCTCTGCGCCGCTCGATGCCGCTGTTAGCCTGAGGTCGATCCCCGAGGAGGACCTGTGACCCAGGCCGATTTCGTCGTCGTCGCCAACCGCCTTCCCGTCGACCGCACCCCGGACGGTGAAGGGTGGCGTCGTTCCCCCGGCGGTCTCGTGACCGCCCTCGAGCCGGTGATGCGTCGCGCCGACGGCGCGTGGGTCGGGTGGGCCGGCCAACCCGACGTCGAGCTCGACCCGTTCGAGTTCGACGGAGTGCACCTGGTTCCCGTCGTGCTGTCGGCGGCCGACGTGCAGAACTACTACGAGGGCTTCTCGAACGACACGATCTGGCCGCTCTACCACGACGTCATCGCCGCGCCGACCTACAAGCGCGCGTGGTGGGACGCGTACGTCCGCGTGAACCGCCGATTCGCCGAAGCCGCGGCCGCCTCTGCTTCTCAGAACGCGACGGTGTGGGTGCAGGACTATCAGCTGCAGCTCGTTCCCAAGATGCTGCGGGGACTCCGGCCCGACCTGACGATCGGCTACTTCCACCACATCCCGTTTCCCGCCTACGGCCTGTACTCGCAGCTCCCGTGGCGCAAGCAGGTCCTCGAGGGCCTGCTGGGCGCCGACGTGATCGGATTCCAACGCGTTGCGGACGCGGGCAACTTCGCGCGAGCCGTGCGGCGTCAGTTGCGGTACGAGACCAAGGCCAGCGGCATCCTGGTTCCGGACCCGAAGGGCGGCACGCGCGTCGCCCTCGCCAAGGCGTTCCCGATCTCGATCGACGCCGACTCGTACGTCGAGCTCGCGCAGAAGCCCGAGATCCAGCAGCGCGCGAAAGAGATCCGCGAGGGCCTCGGCAACCCCCGCAAGATCCTGCTCGGGGTCGATCGCCTCGATTACACGAAGGGCATCCGCCACCGCCTGAAGGCGTGGGGCGAATTGCTCGAGGACGGCCGCGCCACGGTCGAGGACGCCACGCTCGTGCAGGTCGCGAGCCCGAGTCGCGAGCGCGTCGACGCCTACGTGCAGCTGCGCGACGAGATCGAGATGACCGTCGGGCGGATCAACGGCGACCACGACACCACCACGCACACCGCGATCCGGTACCTGCACCAGTCGTACCCGCGTGAAGAGATGGTCGCGCTGTTCCTCGCCGCGGACGTCATGCTCGTGACCGCTCTCCGCGACGGCATGAACCTCGTGGCGAAGGAGTACGTCGCCAGCCGCACCGACAACCGCGGTGTGCTGGTGCTGAGCGAGTTCGCCGGTGCCGCCGACGAGATGGGCAGCGCCCTGCTCATCAATCCGCACGACATCGACGGATTGAAGGATGCCATCGTCCGGGCGATCGACATGCCCGCCGCCGAGCAGGGTCGCCGCATGCGGGCGCTGCGCAAACGCGTGCGCGAGCATGACGTCGAGGACTGGTCGCGCGAGTTCCTCGAGGCTCTCGCGACGTTCCACGACACGGCCTCGAGCGCGGCGGCCGCCGCCGAGGTCGAAGCCGGCTCCGACGGCGAGGACGCGGAATGACCGCCGCCGACGCCACGATCGAGGCCGTCGCCACGACCGACCGCCTGCTGATCGCCCTCGACTTCGACGGCACCCTCTCTCCTCTCGTCGACGAGCCGATGTCGGCGCGCATGACCCCGGGTGCCCGGGCGGTCCTCGACGACCTGGTCACGCTTCCCCGCACGGTCGTCGCTCTCGTCTCCGGACGCTCGCTCGGCCACCTCCGCGAGATCGCGGAGCACACGGACGACTCGCTCATCTGGCTCGCGGGCTCCCACGGCGTGCAGTTCTGGGTACCCGGGGTGGGCGTCGAGGCGGCGACGGACGACGAAGCGGACCTGGCCCTCCGGGACCGCCTGCAGGACGAGGTCAGTCGTCGCGCCGCCGGGACGACGGGCGTCTGGATCGAGCCGAAGGAGTACGGCTTCGGCGTGCACACCCGGACCGCGGATGCCGAGACCGCCCGCGCCGTCCGGGAGATCGCTGATGAGCTCGTCGCCGCCGAGGCGCCCGAATGGAGGCGTCGAACGGGCCACGACATCCTCGAGTTCTCGTTCCGCCACGAGGGGAAGGACTCCGCCGTCGCGCACCTGCGCGAGCGGGTCGAAGCGACCGCTGTGCTGTTCGCGGGCGACGACGTCACCGATGAGGACGCGCTGCGCTCCCTCGGCCCCGGAGACCTCGGCATCCGTGTCGGCGGGGGAGAGACCTCGGCCACACTGCGCGTCGACGACATCGACGCTTTCGTGACCGTCCTGGAGGACGTCGCGCGTCTTCGCCGCGCGCACACGGATTGATCAGCGATTCGACACTCGTGGCGCATCGGCGCGCTACGTGCGCGCAATAGACTGCGAGGATGCCCGCACCGCAGAATCCGAACACCGGCGAGTTCGACATCAAGCCCCGCAGTCGCGTCGTCACCGACGGCATCGAAGCCACGACCTCCCGCGGAATGCTCCGCGCGGTCGGCATGGGCGACGAGGACTGGGACAAGCCCCAGATCGGCATCGCGTCGAGCTGGAACGAGATCACCCCCTGCAACCTGAGCCTCGACCGCCTCGCGCAGGGCGCCAAAGAGGGCGTCCATGCCGGCGGCGGGTACCCGCTGCAGTTCGGCACCATTTCCGTCTCCGACGGCATCTCGATGGGCCACGAGGGAATGCACTTCTCGCTCGTCTCGCGCGAGGTCATCGCCGACAGCGTCGAGACCGTGATGATGGCCGAGCGCCTCGACGGGTCCGTCCTGCTCGCGGGTTGCGACAAGTCGATCCCGGGCATGCTCATGGCATCCGCTCGTCTCGACCTGTCGAGCGTCTTCCTCTACGCGGGCTCGATCGCCCCCGGCTGGGTCAAGCTCAGCGACGGCACCGAGAAGGACGTCACGATCATCGACTCGTTCGAGGCCGTGGGCGCGTGCCTCGCGGGCAAGATGAGCGAGGCCGACCTCAAGCGCATCGAGTGCGCGATCGCCCCGGGTGAGGGCGCGTGCGGCGGTATGTACACCGCCAACACCATGGCATCCGTCGCCGAAGCCCTGGGTCTCAGCCTTCCGGGCTCCGCCGCCCCGCCGTCGGCCGACCGTCGTCGCGACTACTTCGCCCACCGTTCGGGCGAGGCCGTGGTCAACCTGCTGCGCCAGGGCATCACCACGCGCGACATCCTCACCAAAGAGGCGTTCGAGAACGCCATCGCCCTCGCCATGGCACTCGGCGGCTCGACCAACGTCGTGCTCCACCTCCTCGCGATCGCCAACGAGGCCGAGGTCGAGCTGAACCTGCACGACTTCAACCGCATCGGCGACCGTACCCCGCACGTCGCCGACATGAAGCCGTTCGGGCAGTACGTCATGAACGACGTCGACCGTCACGGTGGCATCCCCGTCATCATGAAGGCGATGCTCGACGAGGGTCTGCTGCACGGTGACGCGCTGACCGTCACCGGAAAGACGCTCGCCGAGAACCTCGCCGACCTGAACCCCGACCCCGTCGACGGAAAGGTGATCCACCGCTTCGACGACCCGATCCACGCCACGGGCGGCATCACGATCCTCCACGGCTCGATGGCTCCCGAGGGTGCCGTCGTGAAGTCGGCCGGCTTCGACGGCAACGTCTTCGAGGGCCCCGCCCGCGTGTTCGAGCGCGAGCGCGCCGCCATGGACGCCCTCGAGGCGGGCGACATCGCCGCGGGCGATGTCGTGGTCATCCGCTACGAGGGCCCCAAGGGCGGCCCCGGCATGCGCGAGATGCTGGCGATCACCGCAGCCATCAAGGGCGCGGGGCTCGGAAAAGATGTACTACTCTTGACGGACGGTCGATTCTCAGGCGGCACAACCGGCCTCTGCATCGGCCACATAGCTCCCGAAGCGGTGGACGCAGGTCCGATCGCCTTCGTGCGCGATGGTGATCTGATACGGGTCGATATCGCCGCTCGCACTCTCGACTTGATCGTCGATGAGGCCGAGCTGAGTTCCCGCCGCGAAGGCTGGGAACCGCTTCCCCCGCGCTATACCCGTGGCGTTCTGGCCAAGTACTCCAAGCTCGTGCACTCCGCCGCGGAGGGCGCGGTCACGGGCTGACGGCCGTCCCCCTTTTTCTCACCTTCTTCCGGTTCTCGAGGTACTCCCATGTCCATCGATTCCCCTACGGCGGCCGTGCCCCGGCCTCCCGCCCGCACCGCCCCGGCGCCCGTGATGACGGGTGCGCAGGCGGTCGTCCGCTCGCTCGACCTGCTCGGTGTCACCGACGTCTTCGGCCTGCCGGGCGGGGCGATCATGCCCGTCTACGACCCGCTGATGGACGACGAGCACGTCCGCCACATCCTCGTGCGCCACGAGCAGGGCGCCGGCCACGCGGCAGAGGGCTACGCCGCGGCTTCCGGCAAGGTCGGCGTCGCGATCGCGACGTCGGGTCCGGGTGCCACCAACCTCGTCACCGCGATCGCCGACGCCTACATGGACTCGGTGCCTCTCGTGTGCATCACCGGACAGGTGTTCTCGACCCTCATGGGGACGGACGCGTTCCAGGAGGCCGACATCGTCGGCATCACGATGCCCATCACCAAGCACTCGTTCCTGGTGAAGACCGCCGAGGAGATCCCCGGCGCCCTCGCCGCGGCCTTCGAGATCGCCTCGACGGGTCGTCCCGGTCCCGTGCTGGTGGACATCACGAAGGATGCGCAGCAGGCCGAGGTGCCCTTCGTCTGGCCGCCCAAGATCGACCTGCCCGGCTATCGTCCGGTGACGAAGGCTCACGGCAAGCAGATCCAGGCCGCGGCGCAGCTGCTCGCCACCGCGCAGAAGCCCGTCCTGTACGTGGGCGGCGGAACGATCCGCGCGAACGCCGCTGCCGAGCTGAAGGTCCTGGCCGAGGCGACCGGTGCGCCCGTCGTGACCACGCTCATGGCGCGGGGTGCATTCCCCGACTCGCACGAGCAGCACCTGGGGATGCCCGGCATGCACGGCACCGTTCCCGCGGTGCTCGCCCTTCAGGAGAGCGACCTCATCGTCTCCCTCGGCGCGCGCTTCGACGACCGCGTGACGGGCAAGGCGTCGCTGTTCGCACCGCACGCGCAGGTGGTGCACGTCGACATCGACCCCGCCGAGATCTCCAAGATCCGTACCGCTGACGTGCCGATCGTGGGCGACCTCAAAGAGGTGCTCGTCGACCTGGATGCCGCCTTCCGCGCCGCCGACGCCGAGCACCCGCACGATTACTCGGAGTGGTGGACGTACCTGAACGGCCTCCGCGAGGAGTTCCCGCTCGGCTACACGCCCACCAGCGACGGTCTGCTCTCGCCGCAGCACGTGATCCAGCGCATCGGCGAGCTGACCGGTCCCGAGGGCGTCTACGCCTCCGGTGTGGGTCAGCACCAGATGTGGGCGGCGCAGTTCATCAAGTACGAGCGCCCCAACGCCTGGCTGAACTCCGGCGGCGCCGGCACCATGGGCTACGCGGTTCCGGCCGCGATGGGCGCCAAGGTCGCTCAGCCCGAGCGTGCCGTGTGGGCGATCGACGGCGACGGCTGCTTCCAGATGACCAACCAGGAGCTCGCGACCTGCGTCATCAATGACATCCCCATCAAGGTCGCGATCATCAACAACTCCTCGCTCGGCATGGTGCGCCAGTGGCAGACGCTGTTCTTCGACGGACGTCACTCCAACACCGACCTGAACACGGGGCACGGCACGCGCCGCATCCCCGACTTCGTCAAGCTCGCCGAGGCGTACGGGTGCCTCGCGATCCGCGTCGAGAAGGAAGACGAGATCGACGCGGCGATCCAGCTCGCGCTGGACACCAACGACCGTCCGGTCGTGATCGACTTCGTCGTGAGCGCCGACGCGATGGTGTGGCCGATGGTGCCGCAGGGCGTCAGCAACAGCTACGTCCAGTACGCGCGCGACCACTCGCCCGCCTTCAACGAGCAGGAGGACTGAGATGTCTCGTCACGTTCTGAGCCTCCTCGTCGAGGACAAGCCCGGTCTGCTCACGCGCGTCGCCGGCCTCTTCGCCCGCCGCGGGTTCAACATCGAGTCCCTGGCCGTGGGCGTCACCGAGGTGCCGGGTCTCTCCCGCATCACGGTGGTCGTCGACGTCGAAGGTCTGCCGCTGGAGCAGGTCACGAAGCAGCTCAACAAGCTGATCAACGTGATCAAGATCGTCGAGCTCGACCCCGCGGCATCCGTCCAGCGCGAGCACGTGCTGGTCAAGGTGCGGGCGGACAACGCGACCCGCTCGAACGTGCTCGAGGTCGTCAACCTCTTCCGCGCGTCGGTGGTCGATTACGCACCCGATGCGATCGTGATCGAGATCACGGGCGACTCGGGCAAGGTCGGTGCGTTCCTGAAGGCCATCGAGCCGTTCGGAGTGAAAGAGCTCGCGCAGTCGGGCCTTCTCGCCGTCGGTCGCGGAGGCAAGAGCATCACCGAGCGCGTCCTCCGCAGCTGAACCCCGTCGGTCCCTGAGCGCGTCGACGGGCCCGACACCCCGAACCCGTCGGTCCCTGAGCCTGTCGAAGGGTCCGACTGCCCAACTTCACACGTCCCACAACCCGGTCCCTTCGACAAGCTCAGGGACCTGAATCCAAGGAGAAAGTTCCATGGCAGAGATCTTCTACGACGACGACGCCGACCTCTCGATCATCCAGGGCAAGAAGGTCGCGATCGTCGGCTACGGCTCGCAGGGCCACGCGCACGCGCAGAACCTGCGCGACTCGGGTGTCGAGGTCGTCATCGCGCTCAAGGACGGCTCCAAGTCGGCACCCAAGGCGCAGGAAGACGGCTTCGAGGTCAAGAACGTCGCGGATGCCGCCGAGTGGGCCGACCTCATCATGATCCTCGCGCCCGACCAGCACCAGCGCTCGATCTACGCCGACTCGATCAAGGACAAGCTGACCGAGGGCAAGACGCTCGCCTTCGCGCACGGCTTCAACATCCGCTTCGGCTACATCGACGCTCCCGAGGGCGTCGACGTGATCCTCGTCGCGCCCAAGGCTCCCGGTCACACCGTGCGTCGCGAGTACGTCGCGGGCCGCGGTATCCCCGACATCATCGCCGTCGAGCGCGACGCCTCGGGTTCGGCCTGGGACACCGCTCTCTCGTACGCGAAGGCCATCGGCGGCACCCGCGCCGGCGTCATCAAGACGACCTTCACCGAAGAGACCGAGACCGACTTGTTCGGCGAGCAGTCCGTGCTCTGCGGCGGCATGAGCCACCTCGTCCAGTACGGCTTCGAGACGCTGACCGAGGCTGGCTACCAGCCCGAGATCGCGTACTTCGAGGTGCTGCACGAGCTCAAGCTCATCGTCGACCTCATGTGGGAGGGCGGCATCGCCAAGCAGCGCTGGTCGATCTCCGACACGGCCGAGTACGGCGACTACGTCTCCGGCCCCCGCGTCATCGACCCGTCGGTGAAGGAGAACATGAAGGCCGTCCTCGCCGACATCCAGTCCGGCGCGTTCGCGAAGCGCTTCATCGACGACCAGGACAACGGCGCCACCGAGTTCCTCGCCCTCCGTGAGAAGGAGCAGGGTCACCCGATCGAGGCGACCGGCAAGGAGCTCCGCGGTCTGTTCGCGTGGAAGCAGCAGGACAGCGACTACGTCGAGGGCTCGGCCGCCCGCTGATCCGTCCGTCGAACGCCCCGGGGCCTTACGGTTCCGGGGCGTTCGCCGTTGCATCGGGTGTTCTGGCCCCGGATGCCATGGACGCGGCGCCCGGCGGGGCGTGGCCCGGTCGCGGGGGAGCGCCGCTACCGTGGGATCGTGAGCACACCGCGCGATGACGACGCCCTCTCGTGGGGCGGTGACGACGATCCGACTCTCGACGTCGGCGACAAGCGCACGCCCGACCCGGTGGGGGAGCCGGTCGCGGGACCGGAACCGCTCGTGCCTCAGCCCCCTGTTTCGGATGCGCCGCCGACACGCGAGGCGCCGCGCGCGCCCGAGGCCGCGGCATCCGTCGATTCTTCTTCGAATGCGACTCCGGATGCCGCGCACTCCGCGCCGCTCGGAAACGTCGGCCTCGTGGGCATCGGCATGGTGGCGGCGACGTTCCTGCTCTTCGCGCTCGGCTGGCTGCTTTCGGGACGCCAGCTCCAGAGTCTCGGCATCCCCATCCCGGACGTGACCGTCGTCGCGATGACCATCGGGGCCACCCTCGCTCCGATCGTGTGGTTCGTGACGGTCCTCGTGCTCACGCGCTCGTGGCGCACGTGGCAGCGATTCCTGCTGCTGATCCTGGGCATCGTCCTGCTCGTGCCCTGGCCGTTCCTGTCGATGGGATCTCTCGCATGAGCGCCGTCGCCCGCACCCGTCACCTGCCGACGTGGCTCGTCGTCACGATCGCGGGAGTCTTCGGACTGTTCTACGCGTACGTCGTGTGGAGTTCGGTGGCGCTGCTCGTCCTGCAGGTCAACGGGCCGCTGGGACTCAACGGCCTCGGCTGGTTCGTCTACTGCCTGCCGATCGTCTTCCCGCTGATCGCGTTCGGCGTCGCTTTCGCGATCGGCGCGCGTCGGAAGGCGGGCGAGTTCGCCCTCGTGCTGCTGGCCGGCCTGACGCTGTCGGCGGCCTTCTGGCTCGCGATCGTGGGATACGGGACGACGTCGTACGGGTTGTACGGGTCGTAAGCGCGGCTCCGCGCACGTCGTCGTAGGCGACCCTCCGGCGTCACACGGTCCGGCATCCGTGCGCCTCCGCGCTAGGCTGGCAGACGGCCCGCACGGGTCGCGCGCCCGGTTCGCGCCGGCGGTGCGCGACGGTGCGCGTCAGACCCCCAGCACCGTTTCGAAGGACGCATCCGTGACGAAGCCCGTCGTGCTCATCGCCGAAGAACTCTCTCCCGCCACGATCGACGCGCTCGGCCCCGACTTCGACGTGCGCAACGTCGACGGGACCGACCGCCCCGCGCTGCTCTCGGCCCTCGCCGACGCGCACGCGGTGCTCGTGCGCTCGGCCACCCAGATCGACGCCGAGGCTCTCGCCGCAGCGCCGTCGCTCAAGGTCGTCGCCCGTGCCGGTGTCGGCCTCGACAACGTCGACATCAAGTCGGCCACCGCGGCCGGAGTCATGGTCGTCAATGCGCCGACCTCCAACATCATCTCGGCCGCCGAGCTGACCGTCGGGCACGTGCTGTCTCTCGCCCGTCGCATCCCGGCTGCCCACTCCTCGCTCGCGCAGGGCCTGTGGAAGCGCAGCTCGTTCACCGGCACCGAGCTGTTCGAGAAGACGATCGGCATCATCGGCCTGGGTCGCATCGGTGCCCTGATCGCCGCCCGGTTGCAGGCGTTCGACATGCGGGTGATCGCGTACGACCCCTACGTCACCGCGGCTCGCGCGCAGCAGCTCGGTGTGCAGCTCGTCTCGCTCGACGAGCTCCTCGAGCAGAGCGACTTCGTCACCATCCACATGCCCAAGACGCCCGAGACGACGGGAATGATCGGCGCCGAGCAGCTGCGCCGCATGAAGAAGACGGCGTACGTCATCAACGTCGCGCGAGGTGGCCTCATCGACGAGGAGGCGCTGTTCGACGCCCTCACCGCCGGCGAGATCGCCGGTGCCGGCCTCGACGTGTTCTCGACCGAGCCTCCCGCCGAGGGCGGCCCGGCGCGCAAGCTCCTCGACCTGCCGAACGTCGTGGTCACCCCGCACCTCGGCGCCAGCACCGAGGAAGCGCAGGAGAAGGCGGGTGTCTCCGTCGCCCGCTCCGTGAAGCTCGCCCTCGAGGGCGACCTCGTTCCGGATGCCGTGAACGTCGCCGGCGGCGCGATCGACCCGTTCGTGCGTCCCGGTATCGCGCTCGTCGAGATGCTCGGCCAGTTCTTCAGCGGCCTCGCCGACAGCGCCCTCACCAGCCTCGACATCGAGGTGCGCGGCGAGCTCGCCGCCTACGACGTGAGCGTCTACCGCCTCGCCGCGCTGAAGGGATACTTCAGCCGGATCGTCAGCGAGAGCGTGTCGTACGTCAACGCGCCGCTCTTCGCCGAACAGCGCGGGGTCGAGGCGCGGCTCGTCGTCGAAGCCGAGAGCCCGCTGTACCGCAACATCACGATCCTGCGCGGCACGCTCGCCGACGGCTCGACCCTGACGGTTGCGGGTACGCTCGCCGGAACCCGCATGGTGCCGAAGGTCGTCGCCATCAACGGCTACGACATCGAGGTGCCGATCGAGAAGCACCACCTCGTGATGCGCTACGCCGACCGCCCCGGCATCGTCGCGATCTACGGCCAGAAGCTGGGCGAGGCGGGCATCAACATCGCCGGTCTCCAGGTGGCGGCTCCGGATGCTACGGGCCGTGCGCTCTCGGTCCTCACCGTCGATTCGCCCGTGCCCGACGAGATCCTCGGCGCCATGCGCGAGGCCGTCGGCGCCGACCTGTTCCGGCAGATCGACATCGTCGAAGACTGACGCGACAGCGTTCGGGGGAGGGGGTCGCGGGAGCGGCCCCCTTCGTCGTTTCCGGGATGGTTCTGTACGGGGTGTTCATGGCGTGACGGCCTGGGCGACGATGCGAGCAGCCCGCGAGGGGTCAGGACGGTGGCCTCTTCGGCGCGCGGCTCGCTGGCCGCATCCTGGATGGATGCGCCGGTCACCCGTCGTTCAGGTGGTCGCCGCGACGACCGCGGCGATGAGCTTGTCGAGGTCAGCACCCTCGACCCGCGGGCTCGGGACGGCGTTGAGGTCGAGAACGGCGTTGAAGTAGAGGCCGTCGCTGACGAGCAGCACGATCTGCAGTGCGGTCTCGTCGCGGGTGTGGCCCCGCAGGCTCTCTTCCCAGAGCTCGCGCACGCGTCGGAGTGATGCGGTGGCGGCGTCGTTGCCGTTCTGCGCGAGGCGGGATACCGCGAGGATCGTCACGTCGAGCGCGGAGCCGGTGTTCTGCGATGAGCGGATGTGCGCGGCGACGGCGCCCTCCGTGGACCTCTCGATCTCTTCCACGTCTTCGCGCGCGAGCTTCTCGAGGCGCTCCACGAGCGCCGCTTCGAGGGCGCTCTTGGAGCTGAAGTGGTAGAGGAGACCGCCCTTGGAGACACCGGCCGATCGCGCGGTGGCATCGACGGTCGCCGCGCGCTCTCCCTCGTCGACGAGGATGCGCGTGAACGCGTCGAGGACGGCTTCGCGGGCGAGTGGGGGGCGGCTCATGACTCCTCGATCGTACTGGCGGCGGATGCTTCTCGTCTGTTACTATACCGGCTGGACGGTTTAGAAACGGATTCGAAGAATGCTCACCTCGTCGTTGCCCACGCAAGACATCGCCGTGACCCGCGCCGGGTGGCGTGGCTGGTTCGCGCTGGCGGTGCTCATGCTGCCCGTGCTCCTGGTCTCGGTCGACAACACGGTGTTGAGCTTCGCTCTCCCCGAGATCGCACTCGACCTGCAGCCGTCGAGCATCGAGCAGCTCTGGATCATCGACGTCTACCCGTTGGTTCTGGCTGGTCTCCTCGTCACGATGGGCACCCTCGGCGACCGCTTCGGCCGCAAGCGCATGCTGCTGATCGGCGCGACGGGTTTCGCAGCCGTGTCGGCGCTGTCCGCCTTCGCCCCGACGGCGGCTGCTCTCATCGCGGGCCGCGCGTTGATGGGCGTGTTCGGCGCGATGCTCATGCCCTCCACGCTGTCCCTGCTGCGGAGCATCTTCCGCGACCGTGATCAGCGTCGCTTCGCGATCGCGATCTGGGCCTCGGGCTTCTCGGCCGGCGCTGCGCTCGGTCCGATCGTCGGCGGCTTCCTGCTCGAGCACTTCTCGTGGGGCTCGGTATTCCTCATGGCGGTACCGGTGCTCGTGCCTCTGCTCATCCTCGCCCCGATCTTCGTGCCCGAGAGTCGCGACCCCGCGCCTGGCCGCTTCGACCCGATCAGCGTCCTCCTGTCGCTCGCGACCATGGTGCCGATCGTCTATGGCATCAAGAAGCTCGCCGTCGACGGCCCGGTGTCACTCGCGCCCCTGCTCTTCGTCATCGGCGTCGTCTTCGGCTGGTTGTTCGTGCGGCGTCAGCGGCGCCTGTCCGCGCCGATGCTCGACATGACGCTGTTCCAGCGCGGCACGTTCTCGGGCGCGATCCTCGTGAACCTGCTGAGCGTGGTCGGTCTCGTCGGGTTCCTGTACTTCGTCGCCCAGCATCTGCAGCTCGTCGTCGGGCTGACGCCGATGGTCGCGGGCTTCGCCCTGCTCCCGGGGCTCGCCCTCATGATCGTGTCCGGCCTCGCGGTCGTGCCCATCGCGGCGCGTTTCGCACCGCGCGTCGTCGTGCCGATCGCGCTCGGCTTCTCGGCGGTCGCCTACGTGATGGTCGCGCTCTCGA
The DNA here is from genome assembly GCF_040686055.1 of Microbacterium sp. NPDC086615. Classification (NCBI taxonomy): domain Bacteria; kingdom Bacillati; phylum Actinomycetota; class Actinomycetes; order Micrococcales; family Microbacteriaceae; genus Microbacterium; species Microbacterium sp. NPDC086615. Next base: position 104,146 of record NZ_JBFBJJ010000012.1, on the reverse strand, counting down.
CCGCCGACCTCGTTCAGCTCGTCGTGGCATTCGGTCTGCTGGGCGTCGGTATCGGTGCGGCTGAAACGGTGTCGAACGAGCTGATCCTGTCGAGCGCGCCCTCCGCGAAGGCGGGTGCCGCGAGCGCCGTCTCCGAGACGGCGTACGAGGTGGGCGCGGTGCTCGGAACGGCTGTGCTCGGCGGCATCCTGGCGGCGTTCTACCGCGCTCAGCTGGTCCTGCCGGCGGGGCTCCCGGATGCCGCGGCCTCAGCCGCGCGAGAAACCCTCGCCGGGGCTGTCGCCGTCTCGCACACCCTCGACGATGCGAGCCTGGCCGAGGCTCTGCGCGCCGCCGCGGCCCACGCGTTCGACTCAGGTGTGGTCGTCACGGCTCTGATCGGAGCGGGCCTCATCGTCGTCGCGGGTGTGATCGCTGCCACTACCCTGGGAGGATCCCGCGGCACGTCGACGAAGTGACGTGCCCCGAGCTCTGAGGAGAGCGATGTCGCGTGTCGTGAAGCTGGCCGTCATTCCGGGTGACGGCATCGGTCCCGAGGTCGTTGCGGAGGCCGTGAAGGTCCTCGACGCGGTCACCGCCGAATCGGAAGTCGTCTTCGCGAAGACGCATTTCTCCCTTGGGGCGGGTCGCTACCTCGAGACGGGCGACACGCTCACCGACGACGACCTCGCCGCCGTCGCGGCGCAGGATGCGATCCTGCTCGGCGCCGTCGGAGGAGTCCCCGGCGACCCGCGCTTGAAAGACGCGAACATCGAGCGGGGCCTGCTGCTGAAGCTTCGGTTCGAACTCGATCACTATGTGAACCTGCGTCCGTCGAAGCTGTACCCCGGTGCGAGCGGTCCGCTCGCCGACCCGGGAGATATTGACTTCGTGGTCGTGCGCGAGGGCACCGAGGGACCGTACGTCGGCAACGGCGGCGCCATCCGTCGCGGCACTGCGCACGAGGTCGCCAACGAGACGTCGGTCAACACCGCTTTCGGCGTCGAGCGAGTCGTCCGATACGCGTTCGCCCTCGCGGAGCGTCGTCGCCACAAGCTCACGCTCGTGCACAAGACGAACGTCCTCGTGCACGCCGGCGGCATGTGGAAGCGGATCGTGGATGCCGTGGCATCCGAGTACCCCGGGGTCGACGTAGACTACCTGCACGTCGACGCGGCAACGATCTTCCTGGTCACGAACCCGGGCCGCTTCGACGTGATCGTCACCGACAACCTCTTCGGAGACATCCTGACCGATTTGGCCGGCGCCGTCACCGGAGGCATCGGCCTCGCCGCTTCGGGCAACATCAACCCCGACGGCGCGTTCCCCTCGATGTTCGAGCCCGTCCACGGATCGGCGCCCGACATCGCGGGCACCCAGAAGGCCGACCCCACGGCCGCGATCCTCTCCGTCGCCCTCCTGCTCGATCACCTCGGGCTCACCGACGAAGCCGCCCGCGTCACCCGCGCGGTCGAGGACGACATCGCGAGCCGCGACGGCGCCCGCAGCACCGCTCAGATCGGCGACGCCATCGTCGAACGCGTCCAGGCGTAACCTGGACCGATCGGCCCGCATCGCCCCCGCGCATCGAACAGTTTTGGATCACGAATGACCACCATCGACACTGACCCCGACACCGGACTCGACCCGCTCGAGTTCGCCGTCACCCGCAACCTCGCGGCGAAGAGCGCGGCGGATCGCGACGCGATCCTCGCCAACCCCGGGTTCGGGCAGAGCTTCACCGACCACATGGTCGACATCTGCTGGTCGGTCCGCGGCGGCTGGCACCGCCCGCGCGTCTCGCCCTACGGGCCGATCTCGCTCGACCCGGCCGCAGCTGTCCTGCACTACGGACAGGAGATCTTCGAGGGCATCAAGGCCTACCGTCACGCCGACGGATCCGTGCACACCTTCCGCCCCGACCAGAACGGTCGTCGTCTGCAGCGCTCGGCCCGCCGCCTGGCGCTGCCCGAGCTGCCCGTGCCGTACTTCCTGCAGTCGCTGCGCGAGCTGATCGCCGTCGACGGCGCGTGGGTGCCGTCGGGCGAGGATCAGAGCCTCTACCTGCGGCCGTTCATGTTCGCGAAGGAGGCGTTCCTCGGCGTGCGCCCCGCGCACAAGGTCGCGTACTACCTCATCGCCAGCCCCGCGGGTGCGTACTTCAAGGGCGGCGTGAAGCCGGTCTCGATCTGGCTCAGCGAGGACTACTCGCGCGCCGGCAAGGGCGGTACCGGTGCGGCGAAGACCGGTGGCAACTACGCCGCCAGCCTCCTGCCCCAGTCCGAGGCGTACGAGAACGAGTGCGACCAGGTCGTCTTCCTCGACCAGGACCGCAACGTCGAAGAGCTCGGCGGCATGAACGTCGTGTTCGTCTACAAGGACGGCACGATCGTCACCCCGCAGTCCGACTCGATCCTCGAGGGCATCACGCGCGACTCTCTTCTGCAGCTCGCCCGCGACCGAGGGCACCACGTCGAGGGGCGCAACGTGTCGCTCGACGAGTGGCGCCGGGGTGTGGCATCCGGCGACATCGTCGAGGTGTTCGCGTGCGGCACGGCCGCGGTGGTGACGCCGATCGGCATCCTGAAGGGTCGCGACTTCATCGACGAGCAGCCGACAGGCACTCTCGCCCTCGAGCTGCGCGAAGAGCTCACGAACATCCAGTACGGCCGCGCCGAAGACAAGCACGGCTGGCTGTACCGCCTCGACGCGTAAGCGCCGAGTCCATCGGAGGGGTTCCCGGATGCCGGGGGCCCCTCCGTCGTCTCCGCCGGGCATCGTCCGCCATAAACGCGATCCGCTCACGCAAACGCGGTGTGCACGTGTTTCTGCGCGTGGATCGCGTTTATGGGTGCGATGGGTGCGGCTTTCGGTTGGGTCGGAAGCGGGTTCGTCGGTGTCGGCATCGGTGATGCGGCGCAGCCCGCCCCCGTCCATAAACGCGATCCGCTCACGGAAACGCGGTGTGCACGTGTTTCTGCGCGCGGATCGTGTTTATGGGTGCGGAATCCTGGGCGCGCTGATGCGGTTTCGCTCGACCCGGTCTCGCGCGCTCCGCGCGGGTCGGGAGACGGATGCCATGTCCGACCCCGCGGATAGGCTGAAGCGGTGAAGATCGCTCGATTCAGCCACCAGGATGCCATTCGCTACGGGATCGTCGACGACGGCGAGCTCGTGGTCCTCGCCGGAGACCCGATGTTCGCGGGCTTCGACACGACGGGGGAGCGCGTGCCCCTGTCCGATGTCGCGCTCCTCGCGCCGGTCATCCCGCGGTCGAAGGTGGTCTGCATCGGCAAGAACTACCACGACCACGCCGCCGAGATGGGCGGCGAGGCGCCCGCCGAACCCCTGATGTTCCTCAAGCCCAACACCTCGGTGATCGGCCCGGGCGATGTGATCGTTCGCCCCACGAGTCTGAGCTCGCACACCGACTACGAGGGCGAGCTCGCCGTCGTCATCGGCCGTATCGCCAAGAACGTTCCCGCCGAGAAGGCGAGCGACTACATCTTCGGTTACACCGTGGCCAACGACGTCACCGCGCGAGATCTTCAACGCAGTGATGGGCAGTGGTCGCGCGCGAAGGGGTTCGACACGTTCTGCCCCGTCGGCCCCGTCATCGAGACCGAGCTCGACCTCGAGACCGCCGCGATCACCACCCGCGTCAACGGCGAGGTCCGTCAACAGGGTCCGGTGTCCGACATGATCCACGGCGTCGGCGCCCTGGTCGCGTACGCATCCGCGGTCTTCACGCTCCTGCCCGGCGACCTGATCCTCACCGGCACCCCCGCCGGCGTCGGTCCCTTCGTCGCCGGTGATGCCGTCGAGGTCGAGGTCAGCGGTATCGGGGTTCTGCGCAACACCGCGCGCGATGCCTGACGCGACCGCGCCGGTGGGCATCGACCTCGCCGCCACCCAGCGCCGTACGGTGCGGGTCCTGGCGGCGGGGCAGGTGCTCACCGGAGTGGCTTTCGGGGCCACCCTGTCGCTCGGAGCTCTCCTCGCGGCCGATCTGTCGGGCCAGGAGGCGCTGTCGGGCTTCGCGACCGCCGCGGTCACCCTCGGCGCTGCCCTGACCGCCATTCCGCTCGCCCGACTGGCTGCCCGTCGCGGCCGGCGATTCGCGCTGACGACGGGAAACCTCGCGGCACTCATCGGGATCATCGTCGTCATCGCGGCGGCCGCCACCCGCACCTTCCCCCTGCTGCTGGTGGGCATCGCGCTTATCGGGGCCGGGAACGCCGGCACCCTCCAATCGCGCTTCGCCGCCACCGACCTCGCGACAACCGCACGTCGCGGTCGCGACCTCGCGACGGTGGTCTGGGCGACCACCGTCGGTGGGGTGGTCGGTCCTCTGCTCCTCGCACCCGGTGAGCTCATCGGGGCGAGCATCGGGATGCCGCGGCTGACGGGCGCCTACCTTTTCTCGATCGCCGCGCAGGTGTGCGCGTTCGCTCTGTACGTGCTCGTTCTGCGGCCCGACCCCCTCTTGCTCGCGCAGCGCCTCGACCGGGAGAAGGCGGCTTCCGTGGTCGCGGCCCCCGAGGTCGATCGCCCCGGTCTCGCTCGCTTCGCGATGCTTGCGGTTGCCGCCTCGCACGTCACCATGGCGTCGGTGATGGCGATGACTCCTGTGCACCTGTCGCACATCGTCGCTCCGGATGCCGTCACGCTCGCCGTCGGTGTCACGATCGCGCTGCATGTGTTCGGCATGTACGGCCTGTCCCCGGTGTTCGGCGTCCTCGCCGACCGCGTCGGCCGGCTTGCTGTGATTCTGCTCGGTCAGGCGCTGCTCGCGGCGTCGCTGGTCATCGCATCGCTCTTCGCGGACTCTCAGGCCGGAGTGCTGGTTGCTCTCGTTCTGCTCGGCCTCGGCTGGAGTGCGGCGACGGTGGCGGGCTCCGCCTTGCTGACCGAGGCGACCCCGCTCTCCCTGCGCCCGCGACGACAGGGACGCAGCGACACCCTCATGACCGCCTGCGCCGCAGTCGGATCGGTCCTCGCAGGCGTGATCCTCGGGCTCGTCGGATACGGGGGTCTCGCCCTGTGGGCCTTCGTGCCGGTCGCGCTCGTGTGCGTGGGTGCGGTGGTCGTCCGAGCGCGCGTGTCGTGAGCGTCGGGGCGACATGCCCCCCCCGGCGCGCACGAGAGCCCGCTTACCTATCCGCGTGCGCGTGCGAAACTCCTGAGAGATCGGGGCCGTGCACCGCGCGGCCGTCGAGAACAACGCGGTGAGCCCAGAAAGTCAGGAGTTCTGCACGCGCCCGGGCCGTGGCCGCGTGCGCGCCGACCGCTCAGATCGAGTAGCTCAGAGCTACCGGCCAGGCGGCGGGCACGGCGGTGGTCCCCAGCGCGCGGAGCGCGCGGTCCACGTCGCCGTCGTCGTTGAAGACGTGGAACGCGACGCGCGCTCGGCCCGCGCGTCCCGACGCCGTGATGCCGCGCGCAGACAGCCGCCGGAGGGCTTCGCCGTCGGCATCCGGCCACGTGACGATCGCCGAGGGGCGTACCGGCTGGGGGAGTCCGAGTCCCTCGCGGAAGCGCGCCGCCAACCCCGTCGTGTGGGCGTAGACCTCCGTGATGTCGGCGTCGGCGAACATCTCGATCGCGGGGGCGGCCCCGACGAAGGCCTGCCAGGCGGGCGAGATGTCGAACCGGCGCGCGTCCGGCGCGAGGGTGCCGCCGGTTCCGTAGCACGACGCCCACGGATCGTCTCCCGAGTACCAGCCCGCCTGCACCGGCCGGAGCGACCGCGCGAAATCGGGTCGCACGGTGAGGAAGCCCACGCCACGCGGGCAGCAGAGCCACTTGTACGCGTGACAGACCGTCGCGTCGAAGAGGGTGGCGTCGACCGGATGCCAGCCCGCGGCCTGCGTGAGATCGCACAGCGTGCGCGCCCCGACGCGGGCGGCCGCGGCGACGATCCCCGCGGCATCCACGACTTCTCCGGTCGCCGACTGCACGAGAGAGAAGGCCACGAGAGAGGTCTCGGCATCGACGGCGTGGGCGAGCTCGCCGAGCGACGCGGTGCGCAGACGGATGCCTCGACCGGCGTGGGCGAAGGGGGCGACGAGCGAAGCGAAGTCGCCCTCGGGGCAGAGGACCTCGGCACCGTCGGGAAGCGAAGCGGCGATGAGAGACACCATCACTGACGTCTGCGAGGCGATCGCGACGTCGCTGGCGGGGCAGCGCATGAGGCGCGCGTACGCGCCGCGCGCATCCTCGACGGCGCGGGACGCGGCGGCGACATCGGGGCGACCGGATGCCGCGGCGTCGAGGTCGGCGCGCACGGCGCGCACGGTGGCGCGAGACGGGAGACCGACGGTACAGGCGGCGAGATAGTCGCGGCCGCCGGTGAAGCGGGAGGCGAGGCTGCTCATGGATCCAGGCTCCCGCGGAGCGCGACATTGCACTAGAGCAGGTATTGCATGAGAAACATGCACTCTGCTTATGTATCAGGGTGACCGATCAGGACGACGACCTCGACGCCCATTCGCTCCGCGTCGTGAAGGCCATCGCCGACACCGGCTCGATCACCGCGGCCGCCCACGCGTTGGGCTACAGCCAGCCGGCGGTGAGCCAGCAACTGCGGCGGCTCGAGCGGCGCGCGGGCACGCCCATCGTCGAGCGCGTCGGGCGCGGTGTGCGCCTGACGGAGGCCGGCCGCGTCCTCGCGCGGCACGCGGCGGTGGTCACGACGGCCCTCGAGGCCGCTGCCGGTGACCTCGCCGAGCTGCGTGGTCTGCGGGCCGGTCGCGTGCGCATCGCCGCGTTCCCATCCGCGTCGTCGACCGTCGTTCCCCGCGTCATCGCCGCCGTCACGGCTCGCCGTCCCGGGGTTTCGATCAGTTTCGTCGAAGCCGAGCCGCCCGAAGCGATCGTCGCTGTGCGCGAAGATCGTGCCGACATCGCCCTCACCTACAGCTATCCGGGGGATCGTCGAGAGCTCGACCTCGCCGCCAACGGCCTCTCGGTGCGCGCGGTCGGCGGAGACGACACGGTGCTCGTCCTGCCCGTCGACCACCCGGCTGCCGCCGGCCCCATCGACCTCTCGCGTCTCTCGGGCGAGCGGTGGATCGCGGGGTGCCCCCAGTGTCGCGGGCACCTGCTCGAAGCCTGTGCGCGAGCGGGCTTCGTCCCCGACATCGCCTTCGAGACCGACAACTACATCGCGGTCGAGAACCTCGTCGCACAGGGGGTCGGTGTGGCGATCCTGCCGCGCATGGCCGTGGCATCCTTCCCTCTGCTCGCAGGAATCGCCGCTCCCCGGCTACCGGATGCCGAGGCCCGCACGCTGCACGTGGTGACCGCTCGCGGTGCGGAACGCGTGCCGGCGGTCGGGGTGGCGCTCGACGTCATCGCCGAGGTGCTCGCCGACTACCCTCTGCCCTCGGGGCGTCAGGCGCGCCGCCGGTAGGATCGAGGGGATGTCTGCCTCTCCCGATCCCCGCACCACGACCGCCACCGGCGCCGACGTTCGCGTCCGCTTCTGCCCGTCTCCGACGGGGCTGCCGCACGTCGGTCTCATCCGCACCGTCCTGTTCAACTGGGCCTACGCCCGGCACAACGGCGGAAAGCTCGTCTTCCGCATCGAAGACACCGACGCCGCGCGCGACAGTGAAGAGAGCTACCAGCAGCTTCTCGACGCGCTCCGGTGGATGAACATCGACTGGGACGAGGGCGTCGAGGTCGGCGGTCCTCACGCCCCCTACCGGCAGTCCCAGCGTCACGAGATCTACCGCGAGGTGCTCGACAAGCTCGTCGCGGCCGGCGCCGTATACGAGAGCTACTCGACCGCTGAAGAGATCGACGCGCGCAACGAAGCCAACGGCCGCGCGAAGCAGCTCGGGTACGACAACTTCGACCGCGACCTCACCGAGGAGCAGAAGGCCGCGTTCCGCGCCGAGGGGCGTCAGCCCGCGTGGCGTCTGCGCGTGCCCGACCACGACCTCACCTACGTCGACCTCATCCGCGGCGAGGTGACGTTCCCGGCGGGCTCGTTCCCCGACTTCGTGCTCGTGCGCGCGGGGGGAGTGCCGCTCTATCCGTTCGTGAACCCGGTCGACGACGCCCTCATGGGCATCACCCACGTCATCCGCGGTGAAGACCTCATGCCCTCGACCGCGCGGCAGCTCGCGCTGTACTCGGCGCTGGTGGATGCCGGCGTCACGACGTTCATTCCGCGCTTCGGCCACATGCCGCTGGTGCTGGGTGAGACCGGCAACAAGAAGCTCTCGAAGCGCGACCCGCAGGCCGACCTGTTCCTGCAGCGTGAGAAGGGATTCATCCACGAGGGGCTGCTCAACTACCTCTCGCTGCTCGGGTGGTCTCTGTCGAGCGACCGCGACGTGTTCTCGCTCGACGAGATGGTCGCCGCGTTCGACATCGCCGACGTCAACCCGAACCCCGCGCGTTTCGACCAGAAGAAGGCCGAGGCGATCAACGGCGACCACATCCGGATGCTGGATGCCGGCGACTTCGCCGCGCGGATCGTCCCCTATCTCGCGGGGGCCGGGTTCATCGCCGAGGAGCCGTCGCCGGAGCACCGGGCGATCATCGCCGCCGCCGCGCCCCTCGTTCAAGAGCGTGTGCAGCTGCTCGGCGAGGTACCGGGCATGCTCGGCTTCCTCTTCGTCTCCGAGGTGGAGTACGCCGAAGATGCGCTGAAGGGGCTGCCGGCCAACGCGGCCGAGGTGCTCGTGGCGTCGGTCGGAGCCCTCGAGCTCGTGCCGGGGGCGGAGTTCACCGCCGCGGCCGTGCAGGAGGCGCTGTCGACGGCGCTCGTCGAGGAACTCGGGCTGAAGCCGCGCGTCGCGTACGGGCCGCCCCGCGTGGCGCTGACCGGTCGCCGCGTCTCGCCGCCGCTCTTCGAGTCGATGGAGCTGCTCGGCAAGGCCGAGACTCTGCGTCGCCTCGACGCGTTGGTACGCCACCTCGGCTGAGCGTCCGCCGCCTCTCGCCCCGCCCGCGAGACTCGCAGAACCTCGCAGAATCCCCGTCGGATTCTGCGAGGTTCTCGCATTCTGTGCGCGTTTCGCGCCCGCAGGATTGCGGGGCGCGACGCGCGCGGGCCGACGCCGGTTTGGCACTGGGCCGCGCGTCACGTAAGCTTGATCCTCGGCACGAGTTCCGGCTCAGCGCCTTGGGGTATGGTGTAATTGGCAACACGGCGGTTTCTGGTTCCGTTGTTCTTGGTTCGAGTCCAGGTACCCCAGCAAGACGAAAAGCCCCGGTCAGCGCGCGAAGCGCGAAGAACCGGGGCTTTTGCTTTCCCCCGAGGGGCTCGCACCTACGCGGTCATCCTGATAGGCAGGATGTATGACCACGACCGCCTCTCCACCGCAACGACCGTCGCACGCGGAGCGTCGTACCCGCCGTGAGCGGCTGGCGACGTGGATCACGATCGGTGTCGTGCTCGTCGTCTGCGCCGTCGCGGCGTTCGGGGCGTACGGCATGGCGAACTCGTGGTGGGTCGAGGACGCTCCGACCGCCTCCGCCGATCAGCAACTCCCGGATGGGCAGTCGCGGTTCGACCAGGCCGGCCTCGACTTCCTGAACCGGCAGGGACTCGCCACCGTCGATGTCGTCGACGGTGGCTCCGCAAGTGAAATCGGCCTTCCCCCGAACGGCGACACGCCGGTCGAAACGCTCGTTCCGCTGACCGTCGATGTCCGCGGGAGCGAGGGAGTGATCTCCTTCGCCGGGGTCTCCTCGTTCGCCCTCGCGACGGAGCAGGACCGACTGACCGCTCTGACGGTGGCTCCCGCCTCGAGCACCACCTGGGTCGCCATCCGCTCGGATCTGGAGCAGCGCGCGGCTCAGTGGGGATGGTCGGAGAGTGATCTGCGGGACCTGCAGCAGAACGTCGGGGATGCGGGGCGCGAGGAGGGTGTCGCTCAGACGTTCCGTCTGCCGGCGACGCCCGTCGACGGGATGACCGTCACCGCCGAGGTCTCGGTGGATGAGGGCGGGCGCATTTCCCTGCGATACGTCTTCGCGCGCTGACCCCGCCCGTCCCCTCGTGACGCGTCGCGAGCACAATGGGGTCATGGGAATCTTTGCGCAGCGTCCGGAGGAACCGACCGAGTGGGCGGGGCTGCCCGGTGAGCCACGGCGCCCTCGAAGTCGTGCGGAGATGCTTCCGGAGGACGAGGTGATGAGCGCCTCGCCAGCGGACCTGCTCGGGGTGGGGGAGGCGCATCTCTCGTCGATCTCGATCCCCCTCGAAGTCGAGGGACCCTCTACTGATGACGGGGGAGAGACCGCGTCCACGTGATCGCTACGAGCGCCGCAACATGACGATCATGTGACGGTCTGTGGCGCTGGCAAAAAATATCTGAAAAATTCCTTCACATCGTGCTTCACTGTACGCACATCATCCGTACACCCCCTGAGGCACCTATGAAGAAACCCTGGATCGCCGCCGGTGCGGCCCTCGTCGCCGTCCTCGTCGTCGGTGGCACCGCCGGCACCGTCGCCGTCGCGCAGAGCGGCATCCCCGCCACGTCCACCCTGTCCGACTCGAGCGTCGGGGCCGTGGCATCCGCCATCGATCTCGACCGGGCCGGGTCATTCGTCCTCGCCGAATCGGAGGACACGGCGTCGATCGAGGGGAGCCGCCTGGTCGCTTCGGCACCCGAGACGAGCACCGTGCTCCCCGTCAGCCTCGACGTGACGAGCATCGAGCAGTACTGGCTCTGGGCGAGCGGGGTGGAAGTCACCGCCCACGGTCTCACCCCCGGTGCCGATGTCGAGATCGGCATCGTCTTCTCATCCGGCGTTACGAAGCACTGGGCTCCCGTGCGCGCCGACGAGAACGGAACGCTCGTCACGCGGGTCCGGACGCTCGATGTCGACCCCGAGAACACGCGGCCCGAAGCCGGCCTCGCTCAGATCACAGTCCGCTCCTCGGCCGGGGAGGCCGGTTCGGCGCTGCTCGACGTCACGGCGACGACAGACGTCATCACGGTCTCGAGCGACCCGGCGACGATCAGCCAGGACGAGTTCCTCGACAAACCTGTCACGATCCACGCCAGCGGATTCGCACCGATGACGAAGGTGTTCTTCAACCTCGGCATGCCGGACACCACGATGTTCGCGGTGGGTGAGAACGAAGGCCTGCACTCGGACGAGAACGGGGATTTCTCCTACCAGCTGCAGATGAACTCGGTCAACTCACAGGTGGGGACCTGGCTCATGAGCTTCGTCTCCGACGACCGCAGCGGTTCCGCCACCTTCCAGGTGACGGCGGGAGCCGCGCGCACCCCCGACAAGAAGGTGACGCCCGCACGCAGCGAGATCTCTGTCGCCGACTTCGTCGCCGAGCCCGGCATGCGCTTCGCCCTCGAGGGGTTCCTCCCCTTCGACACGTACGAGCTGCTGTTGACCACCTCGCGGGGGTACACCGCATCGCTCGGCATCTCGCGCACCAATGGTGAAGGTCGACACAGCAATGCGATCACCAGTCCCAAGGGAATACCGGAGGGGGAGTACACCGTGACCGCCCGGTCGACCACGACGGGCGACTACGCGATCGGCACTTTCCGCGTCACCGGAAATCCGGATGCTCCTGCGTCCGAGGTCTCGCTGTCGGCGGGTTCCGTGACCGCCGGTTCGCTCGCGGATTCGACGAAGGGCGTCTTCCTCTCCGGGCGTGACGTCACGCCGGGGACGAGCTTCCGTGTCTCGCTTCGCAACGGAGCCTGGGAGCGGCAACCGCTGCTCGTCGGCGCGGACGCGTACGCCACGGTCGGCGACGATGGAAGACTCGCACTCCAACTCGTCACTCTGCAGCGTCTCGCGCCCGGAACGTACATGGTGTGGGCGGAGGGCGGCGGCGGGGCCGCGGCCTACAACGTGCAGCTGCCGCTCGAGGTGACCGCCGACGCCACGTCGACGACCCCGTCGGTCGCTCCGGAGACGCGTCTTGCTCCCGTCGAGGAAGCGCCCGCTCTGCCGCAGCCCACTCCCGACGCGTCGGAGAGCCCTGCTCCCGCACCGGCACCAAGTGTGTCGCCGACCCCGATCCCCGATGCGATCGAGAACCACGTGCCGAATCCGGCGCTTCCCGTTCCGACCGTTCCCGCCCGCTGACTTCAGGAAACTTCATGATTACTCCCCGTTCGGCGCGTTCGCGCGCCTGCGCTCTGGTCGGGGCCGGCCTGCTCGCGACCACACTGTCGCTCGGTGCCGCCCTGCCCGCCGGTGCCGCCCCCGGCACTCTCGATGAGATCGCTCTCGCCCCCGCAGGCCCGAGCACGGGCACGCCCCTGCCCGATTCCGTGGTCTCCGCGGACGGACCGGTCGACGTGTTCGTCCAGACACGCGGCGACAGCGCCCTCGGCGTGCACAGCGCCTGGCAGGCGCGAGGAGCGTCGGAAGACGCGGCGTCGGCCGCCGCCGCCGATACGGCGACCGACAACGCCGAGGTCGCCGATCGCGTGTCGGAAGCGCTCGAGCAGATCGATCCGGATGCCAAAGTGCTCTACACCTCGACGTACTCCGTCCCGGGCATCGCGGTCAACGCGGATGCGGACACGCTGCGCGAGCTGGCCGAGCGGCCGGACGTCGAGAAGGTGTCCCGCATCGTCACGCAGTCGATCGAGCTGCCCGCCGCCACCGATGCGTCGCCGTCGAACTCCGCGTCGGACGCTTTGACGCGTGCGGTCAATGCCTGGCAGCAAGCGGGACGCACCGGCAAGGACGTGACCGTCGCCGTGGTGGACACCGGCGTTGACTACACCCACGCCGACTTCGGCGGTCCGGGAACGAAAGAGGCGTACAAGCAGGCGCTCGCCTCGACCGACGCGCCTGCCGCCGGCTGGTTCGACCCGGCCAAGTACCTCGGTGGGTGGGACTTCGCCGGCCCGACGTACAACGGGGCCAACGGTACGCCCTCGTACGACCCGATCCCGCGTCCCGACGCCAACCCGATCGACGGGCCCGGAGGCAACCATGGCACGCACGTTGCGGGAACCGCCGTCGGCCTGGGCGTCGACAAGGACCAGAAGACGTTCCGCGGCGATTACAAGGCACTCTCGGCGGAGAGCGTGCGGTCGACGTTCTCGATCGGCCCGGGCTCTGCTCCGGAGGCAGGACTCATCGCTCTGAAGGTGTTCGGCGACAACGGTGGCAGCACGGCTCTCACCGGAGCCGCTCTGGAGTGGATCGCTCAGAAGGTGGCATCCGGAACCTCGATCGACGTCGTCAACCTCTCGCTGGGCACGAACTACGGCGCGATCGACGACCCCGACAACGCCAAGCTCCAGGTGCTGGTCGACGCCGGCATCCTTCCCGTGGTGGCCGCGGGCAACTCGGGCGACGTCACCGACGTCGGAGGGAGCCCCGGCACCACGATGGGTGCTCTCACGGTTGCCGCGTCATCGAGCGGGCACGGCCTCGCCGATGCGGCCAAGGCCACCGTCGGCGACCCGGCGCAGAACGCTCCCGAGAAGATCAAGGTGCAGTACTCGCAGGAGTTCGGCTGGGACTTCGAGGTCGCGGCGAACGTCGTCGCCCTGTCGGAGAAAGCCAACGCGGATGGATGCAAGCCTTTCGACGCCGCCGACCGCCCTCGAGTACAGGGCAAGATCGTGTGGCTCGAGTGGGACGACGCGGATGTGGCGTGCGGTTCCGCCAAGCGATTCGACAACGCGCATGAAGCGGGAGCGGTCAGCGTCGTGCTCACCGGCCAGGCGGACTCGTTCGAGAACGGGATCGCGGGCAACGCCGCCATTCCCGGCGCACAGCTCACGGGCGACTCGACCAACGCTCTTCGCCCGGCGATGGAAGAGGGGCGGCTCATGATCGAGCTGCGCTCGGATCTCCGCCGCACGATCGAGGTGTTCGACTCGTCGCGCGTCGACACCGCGGCATCCTTCACCTCGCGTGGCACCCACGGCTCGATCGACGACGTCCTGAAGCCCGACGTGTCGGCCCCCGGCGTCTCGGTGATCTCGGCCGGTAACGGCTCGGGAACGGGTCTCGAGGTGCTCAGCGGCACGTCGATGGCCGCACCGCACGCCGCGGGCGTCGCCGCACTGGTCGTCGAAGCTCACCCCGAGTGGTCAGCGGAACAGGTCAAGCAGAAGGTGATGAACACCGCGGCGCACGACATCGTGACCGCCGGTGCCGATCCTCGCGCCTATGGCCCCGCTCGCGTCGGTGTGGGGCGAATCGACGCCTTGGCCGCTGTCGAGGGAGACATCACCCTCCGCTCGGTCGAGAACGGCGACCTGCTCAGCGCCTCGTTCGGCGTGATCGACGCCGGCACCGAGCCGATCGTGCAGACGAGAACCATCGCTGTCGGCAACGACGGGACGGATGCCACCACCCTCGACCTGCGATACTCCCCGCGTACCGAGACCCCGGGCGTGGCCTATGACGTGAGCCCGTCCACGGTCACGGTTCCGGCGGGAGGCCGTGTCGATGTGACGCTGACGCTGCGCATCGACGACCCCGCCGCTCTGCGCCGCACCCTCGACCCGACGATGCAGGCCGAGACCGGGGGAGCGCCCCGCCAGTACCTCGCGGACGCCTCGGGCGTCATCGAGGCGACCGGACCCACGGGAACCTACCCCGTGCGCCTCGCGGTGTACGCCGCGCCGCGTCCCTATTCGGAGACGCACACGGAGGGGATCGCGTTCGACGGCACGTCGGGCACCCTGACGGTCGTGGGTCGAGGGCTCGACCAGGGTGAGGGCCGCGAACGCTACCGTTCGATGATGGTGCCCCTGATCCTCGGCACCACCGACCCGGACGACACGTTCCCCGACACATCAGCCCAGCGCACGCTGGAGAGCGCTGACATCCTCGCCGTGGGAGCGTCGTCGACAGCGCCGCTGCTCGCGGATCCGACGCAGGGCGTGCTCACCTTCGGTCTGCAGATGGACGGCGAATGGGCGCGGATGTCGCCCCTGACCTGGCCGTCGGTGCAGCTCGACGTGAACGGTGACACCCGTGCGGACTTCATCGTGCAGGTGCAGCCCGGCGACGCCGGTGATGTGCCGGTGGCGATGACGATCGATGCCGTGACGGGCGACACGATCGAGGAACGTCCGGTCAACGGTGTGTTCGGTGATCAGGGGACGAATGTCTTCGACAACACCGTTCTCACGATGTCGACCTCGCTGAAGGCGCTCGGATACACGCCGGGCACCACGCAGACGACGATCCGCTACCTCGCGCAGACGCGGTCGTACTACAACCCCGCTTTCGACGGTGGCTATCAGAGCGCGCTGGTCGATCAGACGGCTGCGGCCACGATCGACGCCTACACGCCCGCCCTGGCGTTCGGGGACTCCGGGTCGACGTTGTTCGCTGACGCTGCGGGATCGGTTGCGGTGAAGCGGGCGGGGAAGGAGACGCCTCAGGTGCTCGTCCTCCACCTGCACGGCGATGGCGATGCGCGCGCGGAGATCGTCACCCCGACGGTCGTCCCTGAGCCCACGCCCACGCCGACGGACCCGGTCCCGAGCCCGACCGCATCCACCCCCGACGGTGGGGCGACAACTCCGCCCTCGCGCGGCGGCCTCGCCTCGACCGGTGTCGATGGCGTCGCGCTCATGTGGCTCGGTGCCGGTGCGGGTGCCGCGCTGGTCGCCGGATCGGCGATCGCGTGGCGACGCCGCCGACGCTCCTGAGTCCTGCCTCGGCGGGCGTCGCGCATCTCTCGGGATGCGCGGCGCCCGCCGAGGCGGCACACTGGGGGGACATGTCCGATCAGACGCTCGTCATCTCCGACCCTCGCGCGGTCCGCGCCATGGCGAATCCTCTGCGCATGGTCGTGGTCGACGAGCTGTATCGACGTCAGGGTCCGGCGACCGCCACCGAACTCGCCGAGCTCGTCGGGCTCAGCCCGAGCGCGATGAGCTACCACCTCCGGGCGGCCGAATCCACAGGACTCATCCGGCGCGGTGAGTCGACGGACGGACGCGAACGGCCCTGGCTCCCCGCGGCGCCGAGCTACTCGCTCGTGGCGAGTGCGGAGTCGGATGCCGTTCAGCGGATGGTCCTGATCGATTCACGCCTGACCCCCATGCGTCAGCGCATGGAGGAACTGCTGGCGGTGCGGTCTGTCCGCCCTCCGGATGCCGACATCACCTACATGGTCCTGCGGACGGGGCAGCTGCTGTTGAGCGCCGACGAGGTGGGCCGGCTCCAGGACCGCGTCATGGAGGTCTTCGACGAGTTCGAGGCCCTGAGCGCCGGTCGCTCCGAGGAGGGCGAACTGCGGCGCGCGCGGTATATGTGGTCGATCGTCCCGGAGCAGATTCAGCCCGAGGATTGAATCCGGGAGCCGAGGCCGCGCACGGGTCGCCTGCGGTGATTCCGACGGGGCCGGGGTAGCATCCGGGAGCGCAGTGTGGAGAATCGCCCCGACGGAAGAGGTCTGATGTGAAGCGTTCGTCGTTCTTGGTCGCGGGAGCTGTGATCACCGGAGCCCTCTTGGCGGGATGTGCGCCCGCGGCTGATCCGACGCCGAATTCGGACGTGAGTGCGTCCGTGGCACCGGCGGACCCCCAACCGTCCGCGAGCTCGCAGGCTCTGCCGCCGACGGTCGTGTCGCCCGGTGACCTCGACGGACGGGACGTGTCGGTCATCGTCGGCACGGCCCTGGTCATCGCCGCGCCGGACGGCACGGACGCGGAGTGGACCGGGACGACCGCGGATCGCACCATCGCGGAGTTCTCGGCCGGCGGGGCCTCCGAAGGCGCGACGTTCCATCCTGGCTTCATCGCGCGGGGGACGGGAACGACCGACGCGACGCTCAGCGGACCGGACGGAAAAGAGATCGCCTTCCGCATTTCGGTGGTCGCCCCCTGACACTCGGCGGGCTCGTCCGACAGCAGACCCGAGTGCCATTGTCGGGCCGCCGGGGGCGAAACCTCCTGTCCGTACCGTGCTCTGCGTTCCCCTGTCAGATGTGTTGATACGTGTGGCTTCGTGTTGTATCGTGTGGGAATCCTCGAAGGAGATCCCGTGTACGCAATGGAGCGCCAGCAGCTCATCGAGCGCGAACTGCGCGAGGTCGGACGTGTCAGCGTCGTCGACCTGGCCCGTCGCTTCGATGTGACCACGGAGACCGTCCGTCGCGATCTCGACCGCCTCGAGACCACCGGGTCTCTCCGCCGCGTCCACGGCGGGGCCGTGAGCATCGATCGCGCCAGCACCGCCGAGTCGACGCTGACCGAACGTCGTGAGCGTCACGGTGACGCGAAGCGCGCGATCGCCGCGAGCGCGGCCGCTCTGCTGGGTTCCGACTTCCGAGGCTCGATCTTCGTCGACGCGGGCACGACGGCCGCCGCCGTCGCTGCAGCGCTGCCCGCCACGCTCACCGTCTCCGCCGGAGTCGAAGTCGTCACGCACTCGCTCGAAGCCGCGCACCTCCTCGCCGGTGAGGAGCGTCTGTCGCTCACCACCATCGGCGGTCGCGTGCGCGGCGTGACCGCCGCCGCCGTCGGTGCCCACACCGTCCGCGCGATCGGGCAGTTGCGGCCCGACATCGCCTTCATCGGCACCAACGGTCTGAGTGCGACGTTCGGTCTCAGCACCCCGGATCCCGAAGAAGCCGCCGTGAAGACGGCCATCATCCAGTCCGCGCGTCGGATCGTGCTCCTTGCCGACGCGGCCAAATTCGGAGAGGAACTACTCGTGAGCTTCGCTCGTCTCGACGAGATCGACGTCCTCGTCACCGACACCCCGCCGACCGGTGCCCTCTCCGAGGCCCTGGCGGACGCCGATGTGGAGGTACGCGTCGCATGATCGTCACCCTGACCGCCAACCCCTCGGCTGATCGGGCCGTCGTCCTCGCGGAGGCGCTCGCGCCGGGCGAGGTGCAGCGCGCACTGTCGTCACGCGAGGACGCCGGGGGCAAGGGCGTCAACGTCGCCCGCGTCGTCACCGCGGCGGGCGCACCGGCGCGGGCCGTCGTCCCGGTGAACGGCCACGACCCCTACCGCCTTCTGCTCGAAGACGCCGGCATCGCGCTCGACCTCGTCGAGGTCGCGGGCCGCGCGCGAGCGAACCTCACCATCACCGACCCGGCGGGCGAGACCACCAAGCTCAACCTCCCCGGGGCCGAGCTCTCCGCTGCGGAAGCCCGCGCGCTCGTGGCGGGCGTCGTCGCCGCGGCAGAGGGCGCGAGCTGGCTCGTCCTGGCCGGATCGCTGCCGCCGGGCGTGCCGCCGACGTTCTACGCCGATCTCATCGCGGCCGTCCGCGAGCGGTGGGGGAGCGCTGCTCCACGGATCGCCGTCGACGCCTCCGGCGCCGCTCTGGCCGCGGTCGTCGAGACCGCCCAGCCGGATCTCATCAAGCCCAACCACGAAGAACTCGCCGAGCTCGTCGGTGAGGATGCCGCGGACGACGCCGACGTTCTCGCCGAGGCGGCGCGTCGCGCACGCGCCCTCGTCCACGGGCGCGTGGCATCCGCTCTGGTCACCCTCGGCGCCGACGGCGCGTTGCTCTTCTCGTCCGAGGGCGCCTGGCGCGGACGAGCCCCCAGAATTCACGTCGCGAGCACGGTCGGCGCGGGTGACAGCTCGCTCGCCGGCTATCTGCTCGCCGATCTCGAGGGAGCCTCGGCTCCCGTACGTCTTGCGCGCAGCATCGCCTACGGTGCCGCCGCCGCGACCCTACCGGGAACGCAGGCCCCCACCCCGGCCGATCTTCCCTCCGGGACGATCACCGTTTCCGATTTCCCCACCCCCATCGCAACATCCTGACCACGGAGGTCACTGCCCATGTCCGACATCATCACTCCGGAGCTCGTCAGCCTCGACGCGCCCCTGGGCACCGACAAGCAGTCGGTGATCCGAGCCCTCGCCGAGCGCGTCGTCGCGCAGGGTCGCGCGACCAGCGCGCAAGAGCTGTTCGACGACGCCTGGGCGCGTGAGCAGAAGGACGAGACCGGCCTGCCCGGCGGGATCGGTATCCCGCACGCGCGCAGCGCCTCGGTCACCGAGCCGACTCTCGCGTTCGCCCGCCTCACCCCCGGCGTCGACTTCGGCGCCCCCGACGGGCCCGCCGACATCGTCTTCCTCATCGCCGCACCGGCCGGTGCCGACGAAGCGCACCTCGCGGTGCTCTCGCAGCTGGCCCGCAGCCTCATGAACGACCAGTTCATGTCGGGCCTGCGTTCGGCCTCGACCCCCGCCGACGCGGTGCGGATCATCACGGATGCCCTGAACCCGGCGCCCGCGCCGGCAGCGGCCGAGGCCCCCGCCGCGACCCGCGCGGAAGCACGCACCGCCACGGCGACGAAGACGAAGAAGATCGTCGCCGTCACCGCGTGCGCGACCGGCATCGCCCACACCTTCATGGCCGCCGACGCGCTCACCGCCGCCGGCGCCGAGACCGAGGGCGTGGAGCTCATCGTCGAGCCGCAGGGCTCGAGTGGCTACAAGGCCCTCCCGCAGAGCGTGATCGACGACGCCGACGCCGTGATCTTCGCGGTCGACGTCGACGTGCGCGAGCCCCAGCGCTTCGCGGGCAAGCCCGTCGTCCGCGCGGGTGTCAAGCGCGGCATCGAGCAGCCGAAGCAGCTCATCGCCGAGGCCCTCGCCGCGAGCGACAACCCGAACGCCGCACGCGTGCAGGGCGGTGCCGCCTCGGCATCCGCTCCCGACGCCCCGGTCGCGCAACAGTCGGTGGGCCGTCGCATCCAGCGGTGGCTGCTCACCGGCGTCAGCTACATGATTCCGTTCGTCGCCGGTGGCGGTCTGCTCATCGCGCTCGGCTTCCTGCTCGGTGGCTACGAGGTCACCAAGGACGCCAAGGACATCATCATCCAGAACTCGCTCTGGGATCTGCCGACCGAGGGGATCACGTCGTCGTTCGGCCCGATCGGCCAGTACCTCGGCTCGGTCGCCTTCATGATCGGTGCCACCTCGATGGGCTTCATCGTCGCCGTGCTCGCGGGCTTCATTGCCTACGCGATCGCCGACCGTCCCGGTATCGCTCCGGGCTTCGTCGCCGGTGCCGTAGCGGTGCTGATGAACGCCGGCTTCATCGGCGGCATCATCGGCGGTCTGCTGGCCGGATTCATCGCCTGGTGGCTCGGGCGCTTCGACGCCCCGCGCTGGTTGCGCGGTCTCATGCCGGTCGTGATCGTTCCGTTCCTCGGCTCGATCTTCGCCTCGGGTCTGATGATCCTCTTCCTCGGTCGCCCGATCGCCTCGCTCATGGCCGCGCTCACCGATGGACTCACGTCGCTCGCGGCCAGCAGCGCGGGCGCGATCGTGCTCGGCGTGATCCTCGGCCTCATGATGTGCTTCGACCTCGGTGGCCCGGTCAACAAGGTCGCGTACGTCTTCGCCACGACCGGCCTCGCCGCCGCATCGCAGACCAACACCGCGCCCTACCTGATCATGGCCGCGGTCATGGCGGCGGGCATGGTTCCCCCGCTCGCGATGGCGCTCGCCTCGACCCTGCTCGCCCGGGGCAAGTTCACCCCCGTCGAACGTGAGAACGGTGCCGCCGCCTGGCTGCTCGGAGCCTCGTTCATCTCCGAGGGGGCGATCCCGTTCGCCGCGGCCGACCCCCTGCGCGTCATCCCCGCCTCGATGGTGGGTGGGGCGATCACGGGTGGCCTGAGCATGCTGCTGAGCGTGCAGTCGTTCGCCCCGCACGGTGGCATCTTCGTCTTCTTCGCGATCACCCCGTTCTGGGGTTTTGCCCTCGCGATCGTGGCGGGTACCGTCGTGACGGCGCTGATCGTCGTGGCCCTCAAGGGTCTCGGCCACAGCACCAAGGACGCCGCCGTCGCCGAGGCTGCGCCCGCAGCCACGGTCGCCGCCTAACACCCCGTCGAATCGAAAGGATTCACCATGGCAGAACGTCAGGCCACCATCGCCAGCGCCTCGGGCCTCCACGCCCGTCCCGCGAAGCTCTTCGTGCAGGCCGTGCAGGAGAAGAAGATCCCCGTCACGATCGCAGCGAACGGCGGCGCCGACCTCAACGCTGGCAGCATCCTCTCACTCATGGGCCTCGGCGCCGGTCACGGCACGGTAGTGACGCTCAAGGCCGAGGGTGAGGGTGCCGAGCAGGCCCTCGACGAGCTCGTCGCTCTCCTCGAGACCGACCTCGACGCGCAGTAAACACTTCACGCAGAACACCGGATGCCACGGGCCTGACGGCTCGTGGCATCCGGTGTTCTGGCGTTTCGGGGCGGCCGTCGTGTTCCGGACTCCGGACCAGCCCGGGCTCAGCGCCGCACCCGAGACGCGTTACCCGCCGAGAGCCTCACCCGTTCCGGAGTCCGGGACGACGCCGCGTCACACGTCGGTCGAGTCGCCCGGCTTGAGATCGACGAATGACCCGCCATTCTGCTCGGCGGCCCAGGTCAATCGCCCATCGCCCATCTGCTTGCCGGCAGCTGAGAGGGTCATGTCGTGCGTGGCGAAGACGCGCTCGGGCTTGACGTCGAGGACGAAGTCGATCGCGTCGCCGATCTTCAACCAGGGGGCGCCCACGGGGGCCGCGAGCAGAGCGACCTTCTTGTGCTTCGGGACGGTGTACGAATCGCCCGGGTAGTACAGCGCACCGTTCACCAGGACGCCGACATTGTCGATGACCGGGATGGACTCGTGGATGACGGCGTGCTTCCCGCCGAAGAACTCCAGGTGGAAGGGCGCGAGGTCGAGGGTATCGCCCGGATGCACGACCGTGATCTCGAAGCCCACCGCGGCCTGCTTGACTCCCTCGGGGCCGTAGATCGGTGTGCCGGGGTGCGCTTCCAACAGACGCGTCAGATGCTCAGGCGTCCAGTGATCCGGGTGTTCGTGGGTGAGGACGATGCCCACGAGTCCGTCGAGTCCCTCGAGCGGCGAGGTGAAGGTCCCCGGATCGATGACGAGCGTGTGTCCCGACTCGGTGAGGACGAGGGCGGCGTGTTCGTGCTTGGTTACTCGCATGGCCGCAAGTCAACTCTTCGCACGACGGTGCGGCAACCGCTGGCGCGCACGACCGTGGCGGAGTAGATATGCTCGCCGGGGGATACTCGACGAGCTCTTCCCCCTGTCGTGCGATGGCGGTACGGTGGCCGGACACGCCCGAGATCCGCGGCGATCCCGCCCCGATTTTGCCTGCGTGTTTTTGTGGTGCATACTTGAACGGTTGCGACGCGGCCCCATCGTATAGCGGCCTAGTACGCCGCCCTCTCACGGCGGTAACGCGGGTTCGAATCCCGCTGGGGTCACCAACGACAAAAAGGCTCCGACCGAATGGTCGGGGCCTTTTTGTTGTTCGGGTGCCGCGGCTGGACGAGGAGCCGCATGAGCGGGTTGGGCCCCACCGCCCGGAGGCTCCGCACGCTCGGCGGTGCGCGCCCGCCATGCGCAGAATCGGAGATGTGCAACGGATTCGGATGCCGCGAGCACTGGCATCCGAATCCGTTGGCGGCGTCCGACTCCGGCGTCACACGTCCGCGTCAGTCGACCGGCGACGCCGGGCCCGCCGGACTCCCCACACCACCGCGCCGATCACCGCGGCCACGGCGAGCCAGGGGAGAAGGAAGCCCAGCCCGATCACGACGCCGTTCAGCGCGGCGACGAGACCGTTCCACCCCGCGACGAGGCCGTCGCCGAAGCCGGCGGGATCGGCCGAGACGGTCGAGGCCTGAGGGAGCACCTGCACCGACAGCGACGACATCGCCACCTGGGACTCCAGGAGCGTCAGCTGTTGCCGGTCCGCGTCCAGCTGCGCCTGGCGCTCGGCGAGAGCCGACTCGGCCGCGATGAGATCGCTCACCGAGGCCGCCTGCGCCATCAGCTCGGTCAGACGGGCGACGGATGCCTCTGCCGCGGCGACGCGTGCCCGCAGGTCGACCGCCTGATCGGTGACATCGCTTCGGTTCACGCTCGACGCGGTCACGGTCCCGATGTCGGACAGGCCGTCCATGACGCCCGTGAGCTTGTCGGCGGGGACGCGGACGGTGACCCACGCGGTCGAGGGATCACCGCTCGCGCCCTGCGGCATATCCTGCCCCTCGAACGGCACCGCGCCGGACGCGCCGCCGACCTGCGACGATTCGACGTAGCCTCCGACGGAGGTCGCGGCATCCGAGATCCGGGTGACGGCGGCGCCGACGTCGCTCGCCTCGACGGTGGCCGATCCGTTCGCGACGATCTCGCGCGTGGGAGCGCCGGGCGCGGCCTCGGTGACCGATCCATCGAGCGCGCGGGCATCGGCGGCACTACCCGCGGCCCCGGAGTACTGCTCCGTGAGGGCGCCTCCACCCGCCGCGGACTGCTCGAACAGCGCGCGGCTGCCGCCGTTCATGACGGCGGGGCCGACGATGGCCGCGATCAGGACCACGCTGGCAGCCGCGGCGGTCCACCCGCCGATCCGGGCGCGACGTCGCCGGCGATCGGCGCGGGCGGAGTCGCTGATGCGCGCGAAGATCACCCTCTCCATCGATTCGATCCGGTCGTCGTCGAGAGGGGGGAGCGTGGGGGTGTTCATGGGGTCTCCGTCTCCATTGCGGTGGCGCGCATCCGAGACCGGATGCGGGAGAGGCGATTGCGCACCGTGCCGTGCGTGACGCCGAGATGCTCTGCCGCAGCCTGGTAGCCGTAGCCCTCGGCGGCGCACAGACGGAAGATCTCGCGATCCACCTCGCCGAGGCCGTCGACCTCGGCGAGGATCGCACGCACCGTTTCCGCGTCGACGACCTCCTGCTCGACGTCGACGCGCGCCGGCATCTCGGGGTCGAGGGCGGCGTGCGACCCGTGACGCGCCCGGGCACGGAGGCGGTTCGCCGCCTGCAGGCGACAGACCGTCGAAAGCCACGGCAGGAGCGACGTCCCCTCCAGCGTCATACCGGGCAGCTTCTTCCACGCGACGACGAACGTGTCCTGCACGACGTCGTCCGCATCGCTGGGATTGCCGACCAGGCCCAGTGCCGTCCAGTACACGGGGCGGACGTACGCGCGGTACAGCGATCGGAAGGCCATCTCCGACCCGCCCGCTGCGCGCGCGACGAGCGCCCTGTCGTCGATCACGTCGTCGGTCATCGGCATCCACTTCTCGTCGGGAGCGGCTCTGCGAGCACTCTCTCACTGAGAGGTGTTCGGGCGCGCGCGATCGTCTCACGGAGATATGCACGCAATGAGCACTACGTGCACAAGCCGCCCGCTGCGCAGGGGACGGCCGATAAACTAGAGCGTTTCCCCCCGAGAAAGGCCCGCGATGGAGCTGCAGCTGGACCCGCTCTTCCAGACGATCACCCTCGTGGTGCTCGTGCTGATCCTGGTCGCGGATCTGCTGATCATCCTCAAGCGCCCTCACATCCCCGCGGCGAAGGAATCGACCCTGTGGGTCGTGTTCTACGTCACGCTCGCGCTCATCTTCGCCGGAGTGCTGTGGATCGTCGCCGGGGGAGAGGTCGCGGGGCAGTTCGTCGCCGGCTGGCTGACCGAGTACAGCCTCTCGATCGACAACCTGTTCGTCTTCGTGCTGATCATGGGGCAGTTCGCGGTGCCCCGGCGCTATCAGCAGGAGGTGCTGATGGTGGGCATCATCATCGCGCTCATCCTGCGTGGGGCGTTCATCCTGGTCGGCGCGACCATCATCGAGAACTTCAGCCCGATCTTCTACCTGTTCGGCGCGTTCCTCGTGTACACCGCGATCCGCCAGGCCTTCCCGGGCGACGACCACGACGACGACACGCAGAAAGAGAATCTGATCGTGCGGACGCTCCGGCGCGTCCTGCCGATGAGCGACTCCTACGACGGCAAGAAGGTCATCACGCGCGTGAACGGCAAGAAGCTGTTCACGCCCATGATCATCGTGTTCGTCGCGATCGGCGTGACCGACCTGCTGTTCGCGATCGACTCGATCCCCGCGATCTTCGGCATCACGCAGAGCCCGTTCATCGTCTTCACCGCCAACCTCTTCGCCCTCATGGGGCTGCGTCAGCTGTACTTCCTGCTCGGCGACCTGCTCGACCGCCTCAAGTACCTCCACTACGGCATCGCGTTCATCCTGGCGTTCATCGGCGTGAAGCTCGTCTTCCACGCGATGCACGTCAACGAGCTGTCGTTCCTCAACGGCGGCGAGCCCATCGAGTGGGCTCCCGAGATCTCGACCTGGGTGTCCCTCGCCGTCATCGTCCTGTCGATGGCGGTGGCGACGATCGCGAGCCTCGTCGCCGCGCGGGGTGAGTCGTCGTCCGCCGGGGCTCAGGATGCCGCTGCGGAAGTGGCGGGTGAGAAAGGGACGCCGGCGACGGTGGAGCAGCCCGAGCGCGACGGACGGTGACCGAGGAGCCTGAGCCTGTCGAAGGGTCCGGGGGTCTGCGAGCGCCGGGGTGCAGCGCCGCGGCGTGAGGGCCCTGAGCCTGTCGAGGGGTCCGGGGCTCCGCGGGGGCCGGGGTGCAGCGCCGCGGCGTGAGGGCCCTGAGCCTGTCGAAGGGTCCGGGGGTCCGCGGGGGCCGGTGGCTTCGACAGGCTCAGCCACCTGAGGCCGCGACGGGGTGAACACCGAACTCCCGGCATCCGCCCGCTAGAACGCCCGCAGGTTCGCCTGCAGCCCGCCGTCGACGTACTCCTCGCGCAGGATTCCTCGACGGCGCAGGATCGGCACGAGATCGTCGAGAAGACGGTGGACGGTGACCGGATGAAGGTCCCCCCACAGCAGGACGCCGTCGTTGCCCCACGTGCCCAGCTCCTCGATGCGGTCGGCGAACTCCTCGGCCGTCCCCACGAACCCGGAACCGTCGTTCAGCCGGCCGAGGCGCGCGTGCGCAGCCAGGATCGTCCGCAGCGGCGCGTCGGCGTCGTGCTTCCCGACGAGTCGTTTGATGCTGCCCTCCGACACGTGCTCGCCGAAGATCGAGCGATCGAGAGGACTGTCGAGGTCGAGACCGGTGAGATCCGTCTCGAGGTCGCTGGACTGCTTGCGCGCGATCGCGATCAACGCCTCCTCGGACGGATTCGCGGATGCCGCGACCAGACGGTCGGCCTCCTCCGGCGACGACACCAGCACCGGCTGGATCGCGAAGAGGATCTTGATGTCGGCGGCGTCGCGCCCCGCTGCCTCCGCCGCGGCGTGGATGCGTCCGCGGTAGGAGCGGATGCTCGCCTCGTCCAGCGGGGCGAGCGCCAGCTGCACGTCCGAGTTGTGTCCTGCGAACGCCAGCCCGCGCCCCGAGCCGCCCGGTGAGACGATCGCCGGTTCGCCATCGGTGAAGGGGATCGCGTTGAGCGGACCGTCGAAGCCGAAGTGCTGACCGCGGTGGCGCGTGGCATCCAGTTTCGTCCCGTCGGCGTAGACGCCCGACTCCTCATCGACGACGAGCGCGCCCTCGCCCCAGCTCCGCCACAGTTGACGGATGCCGTCGAGCCACTCCTCGGCCCGGTCGTAGGCCGCGTCGTGTCCGAGCTGCGGGGCCGTGGAGAAGTGGCGCGCACTGCCGGTGTCGGTGACGACGTTGAGTCCGAGACGGTGCCCGCTCAAGTGCTGGAGGGTCGCGAACTGTCGTGCCGCCGTATAGGGCAGGTATGCGGCCGGGTTGACCGTCGGCACGACCCCGAGATGCCGGGTCGCGGCGAAGAGGTACGGTGCGAGCAGCAGCGGATCGTGCTTGGGTCCACCGAAGGCGTGGCGCACCCGAAGATCGATCGTGTCGGCGCTTCCGAGCGAGGGGGCGTCCTCGATGATGAGGAGGTCGAAGCCCGCCTGCTCGAGAGTCCGCGCCGAGTCCTGGTACAGACCCGGTTCCGTCCAGCGGTGATTCCACCGGAGGTAGGGATGGCCCCAGCCGTGAGGGCCGAAGCCGCGCGCCAGGAACCACCCGAAGTGCTGCAGACGGCTCACAGGACGACCGTTTCGCGCTCGGCGACGGGCACTCCCACGAGCGCCTGTTCGAGGTCGACGAGGATGTCGGCGATGTCCTCGATCCCGATCGACAGGCGGATCGTGCCGGGGAACACTCCCGCGCGCTCGCGCTCCTCGACCGTGCGCGCCGAGTGCGACGTGCTCTGCGGGTGCAGCACGAGCGAGCGCACGTCGCCGAGGTGGGTCATGTGCGTGATGAGCTTCACCGACTGCACGACGTGGCGCGCGGCTTCGAGTCCGCCGCGCAGGGTCACGGTGAAGACCGAGCCGGTGCCTCGCGTGAGGTACCGCGCACCGAGATCGTGATGCGGGTGGGAGGCGAGGCCGACGTGATCGACGCGCTCGACCTCGGGGCGGTTCTCGAGCCACTGTGCGACCGCCAGAGCGTTCTGCGACTGGCGCTCGACGCGCAGGCTCAGCGTCTCGATGCCCTGCCCGATCAGGAAGGCGTTCAGCGGCGACGGCGAAGGACCGAAGCGGGGGGCCACGCTCTCGCGGATGTACGCGCCCCGTGCACGGGCGCCGTACTTCTCGGCGTAGCTCGCCCCGCCGAGGCGGTCGGCGTGGACGAGGTGCGGGAAGAGATGACCGGATGCCGCGGCGTCGAAGCGTCCGTCGTCGACGATGACGCCGCCGAGAACCGCTCCCTGTCCGGCGAGGAACTTGCTCGCGGAGTGCACGACGATCGCGGCACCGTGCTCGATCGGACGCAGGAGGTACGGGGTCGTGAAGGTGCTGTCGACCACGAGCGGGATGCCGCGTTCCCGCCCGATCGCGGAGACGGCGGCGATGTCGAGCACGTCGTTGCGGGCGTTGGAGAGGGTCTCGGCGAAGAGTGCCTTCGTGCGCGGGGTGATCGCGTTCCGCCACGCGTCGAGATCGGAGGTGTCGACGAATGTCGTCTCGATGCCGAGGCGCCCGAGGTTGTCGAGGAGCAGACCGCGAGTGCCTTCGTAGATGTGCTCGGAGGCCACGACGTGATCGCCCGCGCCGGCCAGGGCGAGCAGGGCGACGGTGACGGCGGCTTGTCCGCTCGAGACGAGGACCGCCTGATCGCCGCCCTCGAGGGAGGCGAGGCGGTTCTCCACGGCCTGCACGGTGGGGTTGCCCGTGCGCGTGTACCCGAATCCCGCGCCGGTGCCGAAATGCTCGGCGGACTCGTCGAGGTCGGTGAACGTGAAGCCGGCCGTGAGGTAGATCGGCAGGGCGCGCGGCGAGGCGGGCACGGTCGAGGCCCCCACGTGGACCTGTCGGGTAGAGAATCCGGGCTCTGCGTTCGCGGCCATGCGGCACGCTCCTTCCTGCGGCGTTCCGCCAGGCTCGCACGAGGTGTTCCGCGACACCGAAATGTGCGGCGTCGTGTTACGCCCGTCTTCACGTGCGCGGCACGCCCTGAGCGGCGAGACGGGTGAAGGCCGGTGGTATCGTGACCAGGTGCGGATCGCCGGCCTCCTCCTTAGCGGCCGCGACGAGACCTTGTTCTAGGCCTTTCTCGTCGCGGAGTTCGTCGCGGGCCTCACACCCCTCCCGAGGAGAAACGCAAACCATGAGCACGATTCCCGAGAACCCTCGCACCCTGGCCGAGAAGGTCTGGGACGACCACCTCGTCGTCAAGGGCGAGAACGGGCAGCCCGACCTCATCTACATCGACCTCCACCTCGTGCACGAGGTCACGAGCCCCCAGGCGTTCGACGGCCTGCGCGCCGAGGGTCGCCCCGTTCGTCGGCTCGACCTCACGATCGCGACCGAAGACCACAACACCCCGACGCTCGACATCGACAAGCCGATCGCCGACCTCACCAGCCGCACGCAGATCGACACGCTGCGCCGCAACGCCGACGAGTTCGGCGTCCGCATCCACTCGCTCGGCGACAAAGAGCAGGGCATCGTCCACGTCGTGGGGCCGCAGCTGGGCCTGACGATGCCGGGCATCACGGTCGTCTGCGGCGACTCGCACACCTCGACCCACGGTGCGTTCGGCGCGATGGCGTTCGGCATCGGCACCAGCGAGGTCGAGCACGTGCTCGCGACGCAGACCCTGCCGCTGAAGCCCTTCAAGACGATGGCGATCACGGTCGAGGGCGAACTGAAGCCCGGCGTGACGGCGAAGGACATCATCCTGGCGATCAT
This sequence comes from Microbacterium sp. NPDC086615, assembly GCF_040686055.1. Taxonomy (NCBI): domain Bacteria; kingdom Bacillati; phylum Actinomycetota; class Actinomycetes; order Micrococcales; family Microbacteriaceae; genus Microbacterium; species Microbacterium sp. NPDC086615. Next base: position 75,202 of record NZ_JBFBJJ010000012.1, on the reverse strand, counting down.
CGCCAAGATCGGTGCCAACGGCGGCCAGGGCTACGTCCTCGAGTTCCGCGGCAGCGCGATCCGCTCCCTCTCGATGGAGGGGCGCATGACGATGTGCAACATGTCGATCGAGGCGGGCGCCCGCGCCGGCATGATCGCCCCCGACGAGACGACGTTCGCCTACGTCAAGGACAAGCCGCACGCCCCGCAGGGGCAGGACTGGGACGACGCCGTCGCCTACTGGCGCACGCTCCCGAGCGACGAGGGTGCCGTCTACGACGCCGAGGTCTTCCTCGACGCGAACGAGCTCGAGCCCTTCGTCACCTGGGGCACCAACCCCGGCCAGGGCGTCTCGCTGTCCGACGTCGTGCCCACTCCTGCCGACATCATCGACCCCAATGAGCGCGCCGCCGCCGAGCGGGCGCTCGAGTACATGGACCTCGAGGCCGGCACCCCGATGAAGGACATCCCCGTGGATGCCGTCTTCATGGGCTCGTGCACCAACAGCCGCATCGAAGACCTCCGTGCCTTCGCCTCCGTCATCCAGGGGCGCACCAAGGCCGAGAACGTCCGCGTCATGGTCGTCCCGGGCTCGGCGCGCGTGCGCCTGGAGGCCGAGGCCGAGGGCCTCGACAAGGTGTTCACCGACTTCGGCGCCGAGTGGCGTTTCGCCGGCTGCTCGATGTGCCTGGGCATGAACCCTGATCAGCTGGCGCCGGGGGAGCGCTGCGCTTCCACCTCGAACCGCAACTTCGAGGGGCGGCAGGGCAAGGGCGGGCGTACGCACCTCGTGTCGCCGCTGGTCGCCGCGGCCACGGCCGTGCGCGGCACGCTGTCGAGCCCCGCCGACCTGGAGCCGCTCCCCGCGGACATCGTTTCGACCGGGGCGGAGGCCTGACATGGAGAAGTTCACGACGCACACCGGTGTCGCCGCGCCTTTGAAGCGGTCCGCGGTCGACACGGATCAGATCATCCCCGCCGTCTTCCTCAAGCGGGTCACCAAGACGGGCTTCGACGACGCACTGTTCGCGAACTGGCGCCAGGATCCGGAGTTCATCCTGAATCAGGATGCCTACCGCTCGGCATCCATCCTCGTCGCAGGTCCCGACTTCGGTACCGGATCGAGCCGCGAGCACGCGGTGTGGGCGCTGCGCGACTACGGCTTCCAGGTGGTCCTGAGCCCGAAGTTCGCCGACATCTTCCGCGGCAATTCGGGCAAGCAGGGCCTGGTCACGGGCGTGATCACGGAGGACGAGGTCGAGCAGATCTGGGCCGTCCTCGAGGCGAACCCCGGCATCGAGATGACCGTCGATCTGCAGGCCAAGACCGCCACGGTCGGCGACCTCCAGGTCTCGTTCGACATCGACGATTACACTAGGTGGCGGCTTCTCGAAGGGCTCGACGACATCGGGCTCACGCTGCGTGACGAAGACAAGATCACGCAGTTCGAGGCGCGCCGCGAGGCATGGCGGCCGCGGACCCTTCCGGTCCGCTGAGCCCGATCGACCCGATCGGGTCGATTCGCCGCCCCTCGTCCACGAAGTGAGGTCCACCCCCCTATGAGCACACTCGTCAGCGACACCGGAGAGCACCCCATCGGGCAGCCGGATTGGGAGGCGGCAGAGACCCTCACGATCCGAGGCGGTCGTCCGCTGCGGGGAACCGTCGAGGTCAAGGGGGCGAAGAACCTCGTCACCAAGGCGATGGTGGCCGCCCTCCTCGGCGACACCACCAGCACGCTCCGCGACGTCCCCATGATCAGCGATGTGAAGGTCGTGCGTTCGCTCCTCGAGGTGCACGGCGTCACCGTGACCGAGGGTGAGGAAGAGGGAACCCTCCACCTCGACCCCTCGGGCGCGGTCGCCGCGCACTTCGAGGAGATCGACGCGCATGCCGGCGCTTCGCGCATCCCGATTCTGTTCTGCGGGCCACTGCTGCACCTTCTGGGCGAGGCGCTCATCCCTGACCTGGGCGGATGCCGCATCGGCGACCGTCCGATCAACTTCCACATGGACGCGCTCCGTGCTTTCGGCGCCGTGGTCGACAAGAGCTACGAGGGCATCCGCATCACGGCCCCCAACGGCCTGCACGGCGCGAACATCACGCTCCCGTACCCGAGCGTCGGCGCGACGGAGCAGGTGCTCCTCACCGCGGTCCGCGCGAAGGGCGTGACCGAGCTGCGCAACGCCGCCATCGAGCCCGAGATCATGGATCTCATCGCGGTGCTGCAGAAGATGGGCGCGATCATCTCTTACGAGCCCAACCGCGTCATCTTCATCGAGGGCGTCGACAAGCTCGTCGGTTACGACCACCGTGCGATCTTCGACCGCAACGAAGCGGCATCGTGGGCCTGTGCGGCCCTCGCCACCGACGGCGAGATCTTCGCCAAGGGCGCTCGCCAGCAGGACATGCTGACGTTCCTCAACGTCTTCCGCAAGGCCGGCGGCTGGTTCGACGTGCGCGAAGACGGCATCCTGTTCCGTCGCGGCGAGGCGCTCAAGCCCGTCATGGTCGAGACCGACGTCCACCCCGGCTTCATGACCGACTGGCAGCAGCCCCTCATCGTGGCGCTCACCCAGGCGCCGGGCACATCGACGGTCCACGAGACCGTGTACGAGAACCGTCTCGGCTTCACCGCGGCGCTGAACAAGATGGGTGCCGACATCGTCGTGCACCCGAAGGGCATCGCGAGCCCCGACCGTCGTGTTCCGCGCCGCGACCTCGAGCAGGCCGCCGTCATCAACGGACCGACGCCGCTGCACGGTGCCGACGTCGAGGTTCCCGATCTGCGTGGCGGCTACAGCTACGTCATCGCCGCGCTGGCGGCCGAGGGGGAGTCGACGGTGCGCAACATCGGCATCATCCGCCGCGGGTACGAGAAGTTCCTCGAGAAGCTGACCGCTCTCGACGCCGACTTCTCCGTCGTGGGCTGAGGCCGTGGCCGTCACCCCCGAGAAGAGTAGGCCGAGCGCCTTCTGGCCGCTCGCCGCGATCGTGGTCCCCGCGGTGGGGCTGTTCGCCCGTATCGAGATCCGCGGCGGCGAGAACCTCCCGCGGGAGGGAGCGTACGTCCTCGCCCCGAACCACAACTCGGAGTTCGATCCGCTCATCGTGGCGGTGGCGGTCTGGCGGCTCGGCCGCGCGCCCCGGTTCATGGCGAAGGAAAGCCTCTTCAAGGTCCCTGTTCTCGGCGCTGCGCTGCGCGCGACGGGCATGGTTCCCGTCCCGCGCGCCTCGGCGAGCGCGAACCAGTCCATGAAGGCCGCGCAGCAGATCGCGGAAGACGGGCGCGGCGTCATCGTCTACGCCGAGGGGACGCTCACGCGCGATCCCGACCTGTGGCCGATGCGCGGCAAGACGGGCGCCGTCCGGCTCGCCCTCGCCGGCGACCTTCCGCTCATCCCCATGGCGCAATGGGGTGTTCAGCAGATCCTTCCGCGCTACGGCAAGCTCAAATTCCCCCGCCGCTCGCACGTGATCGTGGAACTCGGTCCCGCGATGGATCTGTCGGAGTACGCGGGCTCCACCTCGCCCGCCGTGCTCACGAGCGCGACCGACACGCTCATGGGACGCATTTCGCAGATGCTCTCCGGCATCCGAGGTGTCCCGGCTCCGGCGGAGCGGTGGAACCCGTCGCAGCACGGACAGAATGAGACGGGGCGCCTTGAGTCGTAAGAACGTCGCGCCCGTCGCCGGTCCCAAGGTCGCCGTCATCGGCGCCGGAAGCTGGGGCACGACGTTCGGGAAGATCCTCGCCGACGGCGGGGCGTCCGTCGTCATGTGGGCGCGCCGTCCCGAGCTGGCGGCGGAGATCACCGAATCCAAGCGCAACAGTCGTTATCTTTCCGGCATCAACCTGCCGCGCACGATGACGGCGACCACCGACCTGGCCGAGGCGATCCGCGGTGCCGAGCAGATCTACCTCTCGGTGCCGAGCCAGTCGCTGCGCGAGAACCTCGCCGCGATCAAGCCATTCGTCGAGCACACCGACGTGCCGATCGTCTCGCTCATGAAGGGCGTCGAGAAGTCGACCGGCCTGCGCATGAGCCAGGTCATCGAGCAGGTGCTCGCGTGCGACCCGGCGCGGATCGCCGTGGCATCCGGACCCAATCTCGCGCTCGAGATCGCACGGGAGCAGCCGACCGCGGCCGTCATCAGCTCGCTGAGCCCCGAAACGGCCGAGGCGGTCGCTCGACGCGCACGCAACCGCTACTTCCGGTCGTTCGTGAACACCGACGTCATCGGCACCGAGTTCGGCGGAGTCCTGAAGAACCTCATCGCGGTGGCGATCGGCATCGTCGACGGCGTCGGGTACGGCGAGAACACGAAGGCCTCGATCATCACGCGTGGACTCGTGGAGATGACCGACTTCGCGGTCGCGCAGGGCGCGCAGCCCGAGACGCTGCAGGGCCTGGCGGGCCTCGGCGACCTCATCGCGACGTGCCAGTCCCCGCTCAGCCGCAACAACACGGCGGGGCGTCTGCTCGGCCAGGGCTACGGATACAAAGAGGTGGTCGCTCAGATGCAGCAGACCGCCGAGGGCCTGGCATCCGTCGCTCCCGTTCTTCAGCTCGCGAAGCAGGTCGGTGTCGACATGCCCATCGTGCAGCAGGTGAAGATGGTGCTCGACGGCACCATGGACCCGCGGGACATCGCGCCCCACCTGACGACCGACGACGACCAGCCGCAGGGCGAGAGGACGCGAAATGACCAAACCGGTGGTGGTGGTGCTCTTCGGCGGGCGCTCCAGCGAGCATTCGATCAGTTCCGCCACGGCGGGCGGGGTGCTTCGCGCGATTGATCGTGACCGCTTCCGGGTGATCCCGGTCGGCATCACCCGCGACGGCGCGTTCGTGCTCGAGGACGATGACCCCGACAAGTTCGCGCTCGTCCCCGAGGCTCTTCCGCAGGTGCTCGACAACGGCACGCGGGTGCGCCTTCCCGACTCGACGCTGACGCGCGAGTGGACGGTGACGGATGCCGAGGGCACGCGGTCGCTCGGAGATGTCGACGTCGTGCTGCCCATCCTCCACGGGCGGTTCGGTGAGGACGGCACGGTGCAGGGGCTCCTCGAGCTCCTCGGCATCCCGTATGCCGGCGGCGGCGTGCTCATGTCGGCGATCGGTATGAACAAGCACGTGACCAAGCAGGTGCTGCGGGCCGCGCACGTGCCGGTCGTGCCCTGGGTGGCTGTGACGCGCGCCGACCTCGCTCGCGACCGGCAGATGTGGGAGCGCCGCATGCGCGCCCTCGACCTGCCCGTCTTCGTGAAGCCCAACGAGGCGGGCTCCAGCGTCGGTGTGACCAAGGTGTCGCGGTGGGAAGATCTGGATGCCGCCCTCGACACCGCCTTCGCGGAGGACGGCCTGGTGCTCGTGGAGCAGGCGATCGTCGGGCGCGAGCTCGAGTGCGGCGTCCTGCCCGGGCGTGACGGGAGACCCGTGCGGGTGTCGGTGGCGGGGGAAATCGTGGTCACGGGCCGGGAGTTCTACGACTTCGAGGCGAAGTACCTCGATGCCCCCGGCGTCGACCTGGTGTGCCCCGCCGATCTCCGCGACGGCGAGCTCGCCGAGATGCAGCGCATCGCCGCCCAGGCGTTCGAGGCCATCGGCGGTCAGGGCCTGGCGCGCGTCGACTTCTTCTACACCGGCACGGAGTTCTTCGTGAACGAGGTGAACACCATGCCCGGGTTCACCCCGATCTCGATGTTCCCGACGTGCTGGATCGCTTCCGGCTTGAGCTACCCCGACCTGATCAGCGACCTGCTCGACGCGGCGCTCGAGAAGGCCTGACCGCCCCTTTCATCGGCCGCGCGGGAACGCGGGAGGCGCGATCTCGCTGACTTGCGCCATATGTCGGTCGGAGTCGCGTCTCGACGTGCATACGGCGCACGTCAGGGTGGCGGATTCGACCGAGGGGGCCAGCGGCTACGGGGTCGGCGTCGGTGACGGCTCGGGAGCCTGGGTCGCGTCCGAGAGCGACGTGCACTTCGCCCCGGTCGCGGGGAGATTGTCGCGGATGAGCGGGCCGAGGGCCTGGGCCACGTCGCCGCTGCTCGCGATTCCCTGATCCAGGAACACCTGCACCGCGGGCTCGCGGCCATACGTGGTGAGCGTGTACTTGTTCTCGGACGCCCGGGACTCGTCGACGATCCAGTCCACGCCGTCCGACGTCCGGCACGGCAGCGTCGTCGGTGCGGGGGCCTCGAGACCACAGGTCATGAGAATGGATGCCGGATTCCCCCACGCCGCGGTCGATTGCGCGTCGGTCCATCGCCGCTCCTGTCCCGAGATCGTCTTGGGCAGACGCGCTTCGACGTTGGCACAGGCCGGGTCGTTCGCGAGCTTCGCGGGCTCCATCGCGACGTTCGTGCTGCAGGCCGCGAGCCCCGGCAGGAGCGTGAGGGCGGCGAGCAACGCGAGGGTCCGTGAAGAGCGGGGCACCCCTCCAGGCTAATAGCGTGGGGGAGTGACCGACGCCGAGACCAGCCGTGAGATCACCGTGGGAGAGCTGTCCGAGGGGCAGATCCTCCGCGGCATCCTGGATCGCCTTCCCCCGTCGACGGCACCGGTCGGGCCGGGCGACGACGCGGCGGTGCTGGCCGTCCCGGACGGTCGCGTGGTCGCGACGACCGACACGCTGGTGCACGGCCCCGACTTCCGGCTCGCGTGGTCGTCGGCGCACGATCTCGGCTTCAAAGCGGCCGCCGTGAACCTCGCCGACGTCGCCGCGATGGGTGCGCGGCCGATCGCTCTTCTCGTGGCCCTCGCGATGCCCGACGCGACTCCGGTGTCGTTCGTCCGTGGCTTCGCCGAGGGGCTCGCCGACGCCTGCGCCGAGCTCGCGCCCGATTGCGCTGTCGAGGGCGGCGACCTCACGGTCTCGGACACCCTTACGATCGCCGTCACGGCCCTGGGGTCGCTCGACGGTCGCGACCCCGTCCGTCGCTCGGGCGCACGGATCGGCGACGGCGTGTACGTCATCGGCGAGCTCGGCCCGGCTGCGAAGGGCATCGAACTGCTCTTCCGCCGGTTCACGGATGCCGATGGCACCCCCGTGGTCGTCACGCCCGAGGCACGCGCGAGCCTCACGGCGGCGGACGCGCACGCGCTGTCACGCCAGCTCGCCCCCCGACCGCCGATCGCGGACGCGCTGCGCGCCGCGGACGCGGGCGCCACCGCCATGATGGACATCTCCGACGGTCTCGCCCTCGACGCGACTCGGCTGGCGGACGCGTCGGATGTGACCATCGCGTTCGACTCCGCAGCCCTGGGCGACGACCCCGCACTCGCTCTCGGCGGAGGAGAGGACCACGGGTTCCTCGTGACGTTCCCCGCGGAGACCGCTCCGCTCGGGCGCCGAGTGGGAACGGTCGAGGCACGCGGAGAACGCTCGATCACGGTGGACGGGTCGCCGTGGACAGGGCGCACGGGCTGGGACCCCTACCGCGATTGGGATGCCGGCCGCGGGTGACGGCCCGCGTCTTCAGGCGGTCGGTCGACCCCACCACATCGTCGTGTCGCCGTAGGTGCGCTCCCGCTCGGGCTCGAGCCCGGCGGCGGCCCAATCCGGCGCGGGGGAGCGCTTCGCGCGCTCGACGATGACGGCCGCGTCCGGGCTCAGCCGGGGCGCGAGGGCGAGCAGCACGCGGGTGAGCTCCTCGTCGCCCACGTCGTACGGCGGGTCGATGAACACGAGGTCCCACTCGGCGCCGGATGCCGAGAGGTAGGTCGTGACGTTCGCGCGGTGCACCCGCACGGGGGCCTCGACGCCCGCAGTTCGCAGTCGATCCGCGTTCTTGCGGATCACGGCGGCGGCGGGAGCGGACAGCTCGACGAGATCGGCTGAGGCGGCCCCGCGGCTGAGGCTCTCGAGCCCGAGCGCTCCGGAGCCGGCGTACAGGTCGGCGACGCGTGCTTCACGGAGGAGGTCGGCGGATTCGAGCGCCGCGAAGAGCGACTCGCGCACGCGGTCGCTCGTGGGGCGCGTGCCCTTCGCGGGGACCTCGAGCACGGTTCCGCCGGCACGGCCGGAGATGATGCGCGTCACCCTTCCAGCCTACGGTCGCTCGCCCGAGCCAACCGGGAGCCGCCGACGATGTCGGTGGTCATCCCTAGACTCGACGTATGCCCGGTCTGTCGCTCGCCTCCCGTCTCGACGGAGCGATCGGCGGCAAGACGGCAGCGGCGTTCGACCGCGCCTTCGGCGTGAAGACCGTCGGCGAGCTCCTCGAGCACTACCCTCGGCGGTACGCGCGGCGCGGTGAGCTGACCCCCATCTCGACCCTGCCCCTGGGCGAACCGGTCACGATCGTGGCCGAGGTGGTGAGCGCGAGCGAGCGGCGCATGCAGAATCGCCGGGGGTCGCTCCTCGAAGTGGTGATCAGCGACGGCGACGGCCGCCTGTCGCTGACGTTCTTCAACCAGCCGTGGCGGCTCAAAGACCTCACTCCGGGCAGGCGCGGCATCTTCTCGGGCAAGGTCGGTGAGTATCGCCGACAGACGCAGCTGACGAACCCCGACTACGAGCTGTTCGACGACATCGCCGAGGCGCGCGCCGAGGCCGAGGTCAGCGCGAAGCGTCCGATTCCGATCTACCCGGCCACGGCGACCGTTCCGAGTCCCCTCGTGCAGAAGACGATCTCGCTCGTCCTCGACTCGCTCGGCGACATCGACGATCCCCTCCCCGCCGACCTTCGCGCGCGGCGCGGTCTGCTCCCGGCTCGCGCCGCCCTCGAGCAGATCCACCGTCCCGAGAACGACGACGACATCCCGCCCGCCGTGGCGACGCTGCGGATGCAGGAGGCGTTCGTCCTGCAGACGGCGTTGCTGCAGCAGCGCCAGTTCGTTCGCGCGCTCTCGGCGACGAAGCGCCCCGCGCATCCCGGCGGGCTCCTCGAACGTTTCGACCGCATCCTGCCGTTCGAGCTCACCCCCGATCAGCAGAGCGTGGGTGCCCAGATCCAGTCCGACATGGTGGGCGACTGGCCCATGAACCGTCTCGTGCAGGGCGAGGTCGGCTCGGGCAAGACCCTCGTGGCCCTGCGCGCCATGTTGCAGGTCGCCGAGTCGGGCGGGCAGTCGGCCCTGATCGCCCCGACCGAAGTGCTCGCAGCACAGCACCTGCGGTCGATCGCCCGCATGCTCGGCCCCGAACTCGCCCCCGAACTCATGCCGACCCTGCTCACCGGTCAGCTTCCCGCTGCGGAGCGGCGCAAGGCCGCGCTGCGCGTCGCATCCGGTCAGGCGCGAATCGTCGTCGGTACCCACGCCCTCCTGAGCTCCACGACGACGTTCGCCGACCTCGGGTTCGTCGTGGTCGACGAGCAGCACCGTTTCGGCGTCGACCAGCGAGAGGCCCTTCGCGCGAAGGGCGATTCTCCGCACACCCTGGTTCTCACGGCGACGCCGATTCCGCGCACCGTGGCGATGACGGTGTTCGGCGATCTCGACGTCTCGACGATCCGGACGATGCCGGCCGGGCGTGCCGGCATCCAATCGTTCGTCGCGCCCCTCGCTGAGAAGCCGAGCTGGTTCGCGCGCGTGTGGGATCGCGTGGCCGAGGAGGTCGCGCAGGGTCGCCAGGCCTTCTTCGTCTGTGCCGCGATCGACGCCGAGCAGCTCACGGCCGACGAGAAGACCGACGAGCCGGCCGATGCGCCCGACGGTGCGCCCGACGGTGCCGCGACCGTCGCTCCGAACGAGACCAACCGAACGCGGTGGGGCGTCGTCCAGGTCGAGGCCCTGCTGTCGCGCCTGCCGGCCTTCGCCGACATCCGGGTCGAGATCCTGCACGGCAAGATGCCGTCCGATGAGAAGGATGCCGTGATGCAGGCGTTCGCGCGCGGCGACATCGACGTGCTCGTCGCCACCACGGTCATCGAGGTCGGTGTCGACGTGCCCAACGCGTCGACGATGGTCATCCTCGAGGCCGACCGTTTCGGCGTCTCGCAGCTTCACCAGCTGCGAGGTCGTGTCGGTCGTGGCGGCCTCCCTGGCCTGTGCCTGCTCGTCACCGAGGCGGCGCCGGGCACCTCGTCGCGCGCGCGGGTCGACGCGGTGGCGGCGACGCTCGACGGCTTCGCGCTGGCCGAGGTCGACCTCGAACTGCGCGGCGAGGGCGACGTGCTCGGCGGTGCCCAGTCGGGCGTGCGTTCGTCCCTCCGCCTGCTGCGTGTCGTCACCGACGCCGACCTCATCACCGAGGCGCGCGCCGAGGGCGAGCGGCTTCTCGCCGACGATCCGGCGCTGCAACGGCATCCGGGGCTGGCGGCTGCGCTCGAGCGTCGTCTCGGTGTCGAAGAACGTGCGGCGCTCGCGAAGTCCTGAACGAGCAGCCGTCGGTAGGCTGGCGGCATGGACCCCCGGATCGCCGTTGTTCCCGGCTCGTTCGACCCGCCCACGCTGGGACATCTCGACGTGATCCGCCGAGCGGCCGGTCTCTTCGACCAGCTGCACGTCCTCGTGGTGCACAATCCCGGCAAAGAAGCGATGCTGCCGATCGCCCAGCGCCAGTCGCTGCTCGAGCAGTCGATCGCCGAGGCGGGTGTCGACGGCGACGTGGTCGTTGCGGCGTGGAGCATGGGGCTCCTCGTCGACTACGCGACCGAGGTCGGCGCGAAGGTGCTGGTCAAAGGCATCCGATCGCAGGTCGACGTGGCCTACGAGACGCCGATGGCGATCGTGAACCGGGATCTCGCGCACGTCGAGACGGTCTTCCTGCTGCCCGATCCCTCGCACGCGCTCGTGTCGAGTTCTCTGGTGCGCCAGGTCGCCGGTCTCGGAGGCGACGTGTCGCCGTACGTGCCTCCCGCGGTCGCGCGGTTCCTCGACACCGGCGCTCGCGGGATCTGACCGCCGCGATTCTCGGCGGGGCGGTTTCGCGGCGCGTTCTGCCAAGCGCGCGGTCGGCGCTCGCGCATAAACGCGATTCGCTCACGGAAACACGTGCAGCACGCGTTTCTGTGAGCGGATCGCGTTTATGGGTATGCCGGCGGGCATTTCGGCGGCTCCGCCCGCACGGCCGCTGCACCGACCGCGTGCGCGCGGCCGCGTCGTCCGGCCCCTCCCCAGGGCCGCCCGGGTAGCATGGACCCCCGTGAGAACCCACCGCCCCGGACCTTTCCAGCTCCCCGTGCGCGACATCGAGCGCAAGCCGGGCGAGATGCGCGAGCACAGCCTCGAGATCCCCGCGCCCGAGAAATGGGGCGAGGGTCTCGTCTCCGTTCCCGAGGCGGAGCCGCTCGAGCTCGAGGTGCGTCTCGAGTCGGTCCACGAGGGAATCCTCGTGTCGGGAACCGTCGACACCACTGCCACCGGGGTCTGCGGACGCTGCCTGATCGACATCGAGGAGCCTGTCGAAGTCGAGTTCCAGGAACTTTTCGCGTATCCTGGGGATGAAGCGAGTGACTTCGACGTTCAAGACGACCACGTGGATCTTGAAAATCTGGTCCGGGATGCCATTGTCCTGTCGCTTCCGTTCCAGCCGGTGTGTCAGCCGGATTGCCTCGGGCTCGACCCGGTCACGGGCGAGAAGCTGACGGAAAGCCCCGGCGACACGGAGCAGTCGTCCGTTGATCCTCGATGGGCTGCGCTCCAGCAGTACACCCCAGACGACGGCGATGCGCTCCGCGCCGCCCCCAAGACAGAGAAGAGCTAGACATGGCAGGTAACCCCCCGAAGCGGAAGGTCTCCCGCTCCAACACCCGTTCGCGTCGCGCGCAGTGGAAGGCCGAAGCCCCCGCGCTCGTCAAGACCATCGAGAACGGCAAGGTCGTCTACAGCCGCCCCCACCAGGCGAAGGTCGTCACCGACTCGCAGGGCACCGAGCTCTTCCTCGAGTACAAGGGCCGCAAGGTCGCCGACGTCTGATCGGCGATTCGTGACGCGTAACAACGTCGAGCGCTCAGCGCTCACCGAGAAGCTCGGGGTCGACATCGACCCCGAGCTTCTTTCGCTCGCGCTGACACATCGCTCGTTCGCCTACGAGAACGGCGGCATCCCGCACAATGAGCGCCTCGAATTCCTCGGTGACTCCGTGCTTGGTCAGGCCGTGACCGTGCGCCTCTTCACGCGGCATCCGGATCTCGACGAGGGCCAGCTCGCCAAGCGGCGCGCCGGCGTCGTCTCGACGATCGCCCTCGCCGAGGTCGCTCGCGGTATCGGTCTCGGCCAGCACGTCCGGCTCGGCCGGGGAGAGATCCTCACCGGCGGCAACGACAAGGACTCGATCCTCGCCGACACGATGGAAGCGCTCATCGGTGCCACGTATCTGTCGGCCGGTCCGGATGCCGCGACCGCCATGGTGCTGCGACTCGTCGAGCCCTTGATGGCCGACCCTGCCCGGTACGGCGCGGCGATGGACCCGAAGACCAGCCTGCAAGAGATCGCGGCTCGCCTCTCACTGCCCGCCCCCACCTACGCCGTCGAGGCGTCCGGCCCCGATCACGACCGGCGCTTCACGGCGACCGTCACGGTCGGAGACGTGGTGACCACGGGAACCGGGTCGAGCAAGAAGCAGGCCGAGATGGCCGCGGCGCTCACGGCCTGGCGCGAGCTCGACGCGCGTGCCTGAGCTTCCCGAGGTCGAGGTCGTCCGCGCCGGTCTCGAACCCGCCGTCACCGGCGCGCTCATCGCGTCGGTCGACGTTCGCGACGAACGAGCGCTCACCCGTCACACCGGCGGAGCGGCGCACTTCGAGGCGGCGCTCACCGGGCAGCGGATCAGCGCCGCCGTCCGGCGGGGCAAGTTCCTCTGGATGCCGTTCTCCGACGACGAAGCGATCGTCACGCACCTCGGCATGAGCGGGCAGATGCTGCTCCGGGTTCCGGGGGCCCCCGAGGAGCGCCACGAGCGCATCCGCATCGAGCTCGAGCACCCGGTCCACGGCCCGCTCTCGGTCGTGTTCGCCGATCAGCGGACATTCGGTTCGCTGGCCGTGGACCAGCTCGTCGACACTCCCGACGGCGCGGCGGCCGGACGGGGTTCGGATCTCGCGCGCGTGCCCACGCAGGTCGCGCACATCGCGCGCGATCCGCTCGACCCCGCTTTCGACGTCGCGCGCTTCCGGGCGCGACTCTCGCGCACATCCTCGGGGATCAAGCGCGTGCTGCTCGACCAGACCGTCGCGAGCGGCATCGGCAACATCTACGCCGATGAGTCGCTGTGGGCGGCACGCATCCACCCCGAGACCTCGGCATCCGTTCTTCCGACCCGGGCCGTGAATCGTCTGCTCGGCGAGGTCCGCGCGGTGCTCGACAAGGCACTGGCGGAGGGCGGAACGAGCTTCGACGCCCAGTACGTGAACGTGAACGGTCAGGCCGGCTACTTCGCGCACTCGCTCAACGCGTACGGGCGCACCGGTCAGCCGTGTCCCCGGTGCGCCCGGCCCATCGTGCGGGTGTCGTTCATGAACCGCTCGAGCCACTTCTGCCCGCACTGTCAGCGCGTGCGCTGATCGGCCATCGTCAGTCGAGCACCTTCTTCCACGCCCCCTCGTAAGCCACGGGCGCGAAGCCGATCGCCTCGTTGATCGAGAGCATCGGACGGTTCTCCTCCGCGTTGTAGGTGAGCACGCGCGGCGAGGCGGGCGCGATGTCGCGCCACGCGAGCAGACCCGCGCACTTCACGAGCATGCCGAGGCGGTGCCCGCGATGGGTACCCACGACGAGGGTGTCGTGCTGAGACGTCGCGGCCGTGCGGTCCTTGCCGATCGCGAGCTCGTTGAAGGCCACGAGGTCCCCGCTGTCGATGTGTTGCGCGGCCGTGACCAGCAGCAGACGTCCCGCATCGAGGTAGGTGCGCTCGTAGCGGCGTACGCGATCGGCATCCCACTTCTCCTCGTCGAACTCGAGGCCCGCCGCAGGCGCGTCGGTCACCATTCGTTCTTTCATGAGCGCCATTCCGTCGACGAATTCGTCGGGGGTCGGCAGGACCCACTGCACGATCCGGTATCCGGCGGAGGCCGACTCGGCTTCGGCGAGGAGCGCGCGAAGGCGGGGCTCCGCGGTCGTCAGGTCGAGAGCGCTGTTGCGTTCGACCTGTTCCAGAGCGTGCCCGGATGCCAGGAAGTACCGCGCGATGTGATCGTGCGGCACCGAACCGAAGCCGGTGGGAGCCTCGAGGTGAGGCCCGTCGGCGGCGGGGTGTTCCGCCCAGGACTGGAGCACGGTTCGACCGTGCTCTCGAGCGGTCTGTTCCACGAGCGCGTAGCCGGCGCGACCGATGCCGCGTCCCCAGACCGATCGAAGAAGCTCGACGAGCCAGTAGCCCGAACGGGCCCCGTCTTCCTGGGGGAGGTCGAGACCGATACGACCCACCGCCTCGCCGTCGAGAAGCACGAGCCACGAGAGACGCACCTGCGCGGGGTCAGGCTGGAAGTTCGGCAGAAGCTCGTCCGCCGGCATGGAGTGATCGTCGTGACCCGAGATCTCGGCGTACACGAGGTTGCGCACGCGGGTCATTTCGCGGAAGTCCGCGGCGTCATCGTCGTCGATGGAGGCGGGGATGTGCAGGCGTCGGAACTCGACGCCGTCGGGGAGCGAAGTCATCAGGTGTCTTTCGTGAGGGGATGGGACGGTGTGCGCCGCCCGCGCGGGGCGGCGCACACCATTCAGATGGTCGGACGCATCAGTGACGCCGTCCGGTACCAGTCGCGTTCACGCTGGCTCCGTTCGGCGTACTGCACCCGAGCGCGGTGCGCGCTCGTCGTGCGCAGCTCGATGACGTGCACGCGAGCCGCGTGGCGCGTCAACAGCCACAGGCCGAGGCGCAGGGTGAGACGGTCGATGAGACCGACAGGTCGGTCGACGATCGTGGGAAGAGAGACGGTGGGCGTGGCCGCGGTGTGCTGCGGCGCGCGCGTGGGCAGAGTGCTCATGCGGAGGCTCCGGTGAGAAGAGGTGAAGAAAGGAGACGGCGAGCGGTGCTCGCGAGGGATCGAACGATCCTTGACGCTCGGCATCCGACGGATGCGGCGCGAGAAGCGGAGACGGCAGGCGTCTCGACGCGACGGGTCAGCCCAGGAAGACGGGCATTCCGACGACGGTGGTCACTCCGGCAAAGGATGCGGACAGCACGGGAGCGGCGGTGAAGCCGGTGGCGGTGAAGCCTGTGGTGTTGCGAATCATGGGAGGACCTCCTTTCGTCGTCGGTTGCGACCCCCGACGCTAGCGAAGGCTGTCAGCGAATGTCAAGCTCGCGCTCAGATTCCGTGGGATCCCGGGCGCGTCCTCGGGGAGCGAGCGGCTCGCCGCCCCGGAATTCCGCGGGTTCTCCGGTAGCGTGAGGCGTCGACGATCAGACGGGAGGCGCGGCGACATGCACTTGAAAAGCGTGACGCTCAAGGGCTTCAAGTCGTTCGCGCAGTCGACGACGTTCGCGCTCGAGCCCGGTGTCACCTGCATCGTCGGTCCGAACGGATCCGGCAAGTCCAATGTCGTCGACGCTCTCGCCTGGGTCATGGGGGAGCAGGGGGCGAAGACGCTCCGCGGCGGAAAGATGGAGGACGTCATCTTCGCCGGCACCTCGACACGGGGCCCGCTGGGGCGCGCCGAGGTGCAGCTGACGATCGACAACTCCGACGGCGCCCTCCCGATCGACTACAGCGAGGTGACGATCAGCCGGACGCTGTTCCGCACCGGGGCCAGCGAGTACGCGATCAACGGTCAGACGAGTCGCCTCCTCGACGTCCAAGAGCTGCTGAGCGACTCGGGTCTCGGCCGCGAGATGCACGTGATCATCGGTCAGGGGCGCCTCGACACGGTTTTGCAAGCCACCGCCGAGGATCGTCGGGGCTTCATCGAGGAGGCGGCGGGGATCCTCAAGCATCGCCGCCGCAAAGAGAAGACCGTCCGCAAGCTCGAGGCGATGGAGACGAACCTCACGCGTCTCAGCGATCTCGCCGGGGAGCTCCGCCGGCAGTTGAAGCCGCTCGGGAAACAGGCCGAGATTGCCCGAGAGGCGGCCACGATCGCCGCCGTCGTGCGAGACGCGAAGGCCCGCCTGTTCGCGGACGACCTGGTGCGCCTTCGCAGTCAGCTCGCGGATGCCGCGCGGGCCGAGACCGAACGGCACACCGAGCGTCTGGTCCTGCAGGAGCAGGCGGAGGGCTTGCGTCATCGCGTGGAACGACTCGAGGAGGAGCAGCGATCCGAGGCGGTCGATCAGGCGCGACGCGTGGCGTTCTCGCTCGAGCAGGTGCAGGAGCGTCTCCGTGGGTTGTACACGCTCGCGGGCCAACGCCTCGCCCTGCTCTCCGACGACGACCGCGACGCGGGTGCGTTCTCGCCCACCGTGTCGCAGTCGACGATCGATGACGTCCGGAGCGAGATCGACGACATCTCCGCCGGCCTGGGGGACGCGCAAGATGCTGCCGCGGATGCCGCCCGAGCGGTGGCGCGGGCCCGAGCTGATCTCGACGCCCTCGACGTCGACATCGCCGCACAGAGCGCGCTCGTCTCGGAGCACGACATGAGGCTCACGGCGCTGCGGGGGGCGGCAGCCTCCGCCGCATCGACGAGGGACGCCGTGCTTGCGGGCGTCGAGCGCCAACAGCGTGCCCTGGACGCCGCGCTGGTCCGCCGGGCGGAGGCCGAGGAGGCCCTCGCCGCTCTGGATCCGACGATCGCGCCCGAAGCGGATTCCGCGGAGCACGCGGCGGCCTACGAGCGTGCTCAGCGCGATGCGAACGACGCGGAGGCGGCAGTGGCGCAGTTGCGCGAGCGCCTACACGCCGCGGAACGCGAGCGTGACGCCCTGTCCGCGCAGACCACCGCGCTGGGTCGCGCGCTGGACGTGCGCAATGCCGCCGCCGACCTCGTCGCCTCGGGTCAGCCGGGGGTACGTGGACTGGTGGGCGACAGCGTCAAGGTGACGTCGGGTTACGAGGCGGCCGTGGCGGCCGCCTTGGGCTCGCTCGCCGAGGGTGTGCTCGTCGACGATTCCGCCGCGGCGTTCGCGACGGCCCGCGTCGCCGCCGAGGACGACCTCGGCGTGGTCGAGATCGCC
Source organism: Microbacterium sp. NPDC086615 (assembly GCF_040686055.1). Lineage (NCBI taxonomy): Bacteria > Bacillati > Actinomycetota > Actinomycetes > Micrococcales > Microbacteriaceae > Microbacterium > Microbacterium sp. NPDC086615. The sequence continues at coordinate 58,216 of NZ_JBFBJJ010000012.1, read as the reverse complement.
CTCGCCGACGCATCGGTCGACACCCCCGCGGTGAGCGTTCCGGCGGGGGGCGTTCGAGCGGTGGACGTGGTGACCGCACCGCCGGGGATCCTCGGCATCCTGGCCCGGGTCGTCGTCATCGACGACCTGGATGCCGCGCGGGCGGCCCTTGCGTCCCTCGACGACCGCACGACCCTCGTCACGCGTGCCGGCGAGGTCCTGACCGTTCACACGCTGCGAGCGGGCTCGGGCGCGGGACGTTCGCGGCTGGAACTCGCCGCGGAGCGCGATGCCGCTGCCGAACGACTCGCCGAGATCGTCGTCGTCGCGGATTCGCTGCGCGAAGCGCTGAGCGACGCTCAACGGGCGCTCTCCGACGCGCGACAGCGAACGAAAGACTCGCTCGCCACGCTCCGCGCGCACGACGCCGCGCTGGCGGCGCAGGCCGAGAAGGTGAATCGCGTCACCGTGCGGCACGAGGCGGCGGTCGCGGAGTGCGAGCGCCTGGAGGCGGGCCTCGCGCAGGCCTCCGCCGCGGTCGCGGAGGCCGAGGATGCGGCCGCCGCAGCCGAAGCCGCTCTGGCCCGAGCCCTCGAGGCCCCGCGACCGATCCTGGACGCATCCGCGCGAGACGGCATGGTCGCGGAGCTCGAGGCGGCGCGAGAGACGGAGATGCGCGCGCGCCTCGACATCGAGACGCTGAAGGAGCGGGTGCGTGCGGGTGAGGCGCGCATCGTCCAGCTCGAGAACCAGCGGGAGCGCGAGCGCGCGGCCGCCGAGGAGGCCGCGCGCCGCGCGGTGATCCGTCGCGCGCAGCGCGAGATCGCGGCCGAGGTCGCGGCTCAGCTCCCCGCGCTCCTCGACTCGGTCGACCGTTCCGTGAGCCACGCCCGTGTGGAACTCGCCGCGGCAGAGGCGACCCGCACCGCGGTCTCGGCGGATCTGGCCCGCGCGCGCGCCGAAGAGGCGGACGTGCGCGAGCGGCTCGCGCGTCTCACGGAGAGCGTTCACGGGCTCGAACTCCAGATGCACGAGAAGCGACTGCACGTCACGAGTCTGCTGGAGCGCGTCCAGTCCGAGCTCGCCCTCGACGAAGACATTCTCGTTTCGGAATATGGTCCCGACCAGCTGGTTCCGGGGGACTCTGACGGCGAGGGCGTTGCTTTCGACCGGGCCGGGCAGAAGCGCCGGCTGCAGGAGGCGGAGCGGAAGCTCGGCCAACTCGGCCGCGTCAATCCGCTCGCCCTCGAGGAGTTCGCCGCTCTCGAGCAACGCCACGCATTCCTCACCGAGCAGCTCGCCGATCTGCAGCAGACGCGCGCGGACCTTCAGACGATCATCGCCGAGCTCGACGAGCGGATGCAGACGATCTTCGTCGCCGCGTTCGAAGACACCCGCGCCGCGTTCACCGAGATCTTCCCCATCCTGTTCCCGGGCGGATCGGGGAGCATCTCGCTCACCGATCCGGAGCACCCGCTGACGACGGGGATCGAGGTCTCCGTCCGCCCGGTGGGGAAGAAGATCGAACGGCTCTCGCTCCTGTCGGGCGGGGAGCGCTCGCTCGCGGCCGTCGCCTTCCTGACGTCGATCTTCACAGCCCGGCCGAGCCCGTTCTACATCCTGGACGAGGTCGAGGCAGCCCTCGACGACGCCAACCTCGGACGGCTCCTCGGGGTCTTCGAGAAGCTGCGCTCGAGCAGTCAGTTGATCGTCATCACACATCAGAAGCGCACGATGGAGATCGCTGACGCGCTCTACGGCGTGTCGATGCGACAGGACGGGGTCTCGGCGGTCGTCGGTCAGCGCATCGGCGATCGGGCAGCGGCCGCACGAGAAGCCGCCCCCGTAAGCTGAAGCAATGGCTGAGAACTCCTGGTCGCTCGGGCGCGCGCTGCGCGGCCTGTTCGTCAAACCCACGATCGACGAGACGACGTGGGAAGACCTCGAGACGGCCCTCCTGACGGCCGACTTCGGACCCGACGTGACCGAGCGCCTCGTCGACGAGCTGCGCGAGAAGGTCGAGCGCTTCCGCACGACCGACCCGCGCGACCTGCAGCGCATGCTGAAGGAGACGCTGGAGGAGCATTTCGCGAAGTTCGACACGACCCTGCGGCTCACCGAGCGTCCGGCCGTCGTCCTCGTCGTCGGCGTGAACGGTGTGGGCAAGACGACGACCATCGGTAAGTTCGCGAAGTTCCTGCAGCGGTACGGTCGCAGCGTCGTCGTCGGAGCGGCCGACACCTTCCGTGCCGCGGCGGTCGACCAGCTCGCGACCTGGGCGGAGCGCGGGGGAGCCGCGATCGTGCGTCCGCAGCACGAGGGTCAGGATCCGGCATCCGTCGCTTTCCAGACGGTCGCGCACGCGAAAGAGACGGGGACGGAGATCGTCCTCGTCGACACCGCCGGCCGTCTGCACACCAAGGGCGGGCTCATGGACGAGCTCGGCAAGATCAAGCGGGTGATCGAGAAGCAGGCGCCGATCGCCGAGGTGCTCCTCGTGCTCGATGCCACCACCGGCCAGAACGGGCTCATGCAGGCCCAGGCGTTCCTCGACAGCGCCGGGGTCACCGGTCTCGTGCTGACCAAGCTCGACGGCTCGGCGAAGGGCGGGTTCGTGCTGGCCGTGCAGGAACGCACGGGCATTCCGGTCAAGCTGCTCGGCCAGGGTGAGGGCATCAACGACCTCACCGGTTTCACGCCGCACGTTTTCGCCGCATCGCTCGTCGACTGACCCGGGCGGGTCGCCTTCCCGAAGCGCGTGCCGCCTGGTTTCATGGGGGTATGGCGATCGAGCACGATTTCTTCGGACTCCTCGAGTCCGGGCCCGACGGGTCGATCTTCTGGTCGGAGAACGTCGAGTTCGGCGATCAGAGTGTGACCGTCGATCTCACGGCCCCCGACCAGGATGACGTGTCCGTCGAGGCCCTCGATGTCGCGGCCGCCATGATCTCGGCGCTCGAAGCCATCGACCTGGCTGCGCGCAACGCCATGGTGGGTGAGCTGGACTCCCGCACCAGCGAGGTCACCGAGTACATCCTCCAGCAGCAGGCGACGCTCGGCGAGGAGATCGACGATCTGCTCATCGACCCGTCCGGCGATACGCACATCGATGTGATCAAGTCGATGCAGTTGATGAGCGTGACGATCCTCGCGGATGAGCACGGTGGGACCGATCCGTTCGCGGTTCTCGAGTACGCCCTCGATCCGGATGCCACGGACGACGTGCTGCTGGTGAACCTCGCGTCCGACGGCTCGGTGCAGTCGGTTACGAGCGCTGACTGACCTCGTGCAGACGTTCCTCCCGTATGCATCTTTCGTCGAGTCGGCCCTCGTCCTCGACACGAAGCGTCTGGGTAAGCAGCGCGTCGAAACCTTCCAGCTGCTGCGGGCTCTGACCGTCCCCGGCCACGGGTTCCGCAACCACCCGGCCGCCAGAATGTGGGCTGAACACCTGCCTGCACTGGTGTCCTATGGCCTCGTCATGACCGACGAATGGATCGGACGAGGGCATTCGGACACCGTGCGCGAGAAGATCCGCGCCTTCGCTCCGGAGGTCGACGGCGCGCGACAAGCTGACCTCGACCTCCCGCCGTGGCTCGCCGACGAGCCGTTCCACCTCGCTCACCGCTCGAACCTGGTGCGCAAGGACGCGGCGTTCTACGTGCCCCGCTTCGGCGACGTCCCCGACGACCTGCCCTACATCTGGCCGGTCTGATCGACGCTCAAGATCCGTGGAACGCGGGGATCACGAGGTAGACCCCGTAGATCACCGCCGCCGCGACTCCGGCGAAGCAGGCGAGGCCCGCGACGGTGGCGGGCAGGGGACGCCGGCGCTCACGCGGGAACGCGACAGCGGTCGGGCCCTCCGGATCCTCTCCGGCCGCCACCCTCAGGTCGGGCGCACCCACCGCCAGCAACCGGATGCCGAGGGCGAAAAGCCCGACGATCAGGAGTGTGACACCTAGTCCGACGAGGAAGACGAGGAGGATGGCTCCTCCCTCGTCGCTGAGCCATTCGTTCATGCTCGTTCTCCTTCGGGCTGACGCCGGCCGAGCGCGTCGGCGCTCACGGACTCATCGTTGACGTTGTTCGCGGACACGGGACGTCGACGCGCGAGCACGAACAGGCCCGCGCACGCCGCGAGGCCGAGGATCAGCACGATCATCAGTCCGGCAAGGCCCGTGGATGCCGCCCACGCGGCGCCCCCGCCCACGATGGCGGCGGCGGGCAGCGTCACCACCCAGGCGAAAGCGATGCGCGTCACGACGTTCCAGTGCACGGAGGCGAGGCGCTTGCCGAGGCCCGAGCCGATCACGGCTCCCGAGGTCACCTGCGTGGTCGACAGCGGGAAGCCGAGGGTCGAGGAGATGAGGATCGTCGAGGCCGCGCTCGTTTCCGCCGCGAAGCCCTGGGGTGGCTTCACGTCGGTGATCCGCTTCCCGACCGTCCGCATGATGCGCCATCCGCCGAGGTAGGTGCCGAGCGCGATGGCGCCGCCCGCGCTGAGGATCACCCACAGCTGCGGACCGGTGCCGGCCTCCTGCGCTCCGGCGACGATCAGGGTGAGCGTGATCACGCCCATCGTCTTCTGGGCATCGTTCGTGCCGTGGGCGAGTGAGACGAGGGAGGCGGAGATGGTCTGGCCGTGGCGGAATGCGGTCGTGGATCCGGCCACTGTCGCCATTCTCGTGATGCGGTAGACGAGGTAGGTCGCAGCGAGCGCCACCGTGCCGGCGATGAACGGTGACAGCAGGGCGGGCAGCACGATCTTGGACAGCACTCCGCCCCACTCCACCGCTTGGAAGCCGGCGCCGATCACGGCGGCGCCGATGAGGCCCCCGAAGAGCGCGTGCGTCGAGCTGGACGGGAGGCCGAGCCACCAGGTGAGCAGGTTCCAGACCACGGCGCCCATGAGGCCGGCGAAGATCATCGGAACCGTGATCTGCGGGAGACCCCGGTCGTCCTGGGCGAGGATGCCCTCCGACACCGTCTTCGCGACAGCCGTCGACAGGAACGCGCCGACGAGGTTCAGGACAGCGGAGATGAGGACGGCGACTCTGGGCTTCAAAGCGCCTGTGGCGACCGAGGTGGCCATGGCATTGGCGGTGTCATGGAAGCCGTTGGTGAAGTCGAAGAAGATCGCCAGGGCGATGACGAGAAGGACGGGCAGGACGACGGCGAGATCCACCGTAGCTCCGTTCGCAAGGGTGATGTCGAGGTGGGTCGGTCGACCCGGCGACACGGTAGACCCCGCGGGTGACCACGGGGTTCCCTTCCCTCACGGCGCGAGAAGGCGTAGCCTCCGCACCGCACGTCACACTGCTTGAGCGAAGTCCACGCCGTCTGCCGCGATGTCCTTCGCGAGGTGAGCGAGGTGCGGCGGAATCTCGCGCCCCTTCGACACCATGGACTGCGCCCACAGCCGCCCGGCGCGGTAGGACGAACGCACGAGGGGCCCCGCGAGAACGCCGAGGAAACCGATGCGTTCCGCCTCCTCCTTGAAGGCGACGAACTCGGCGGGCTTGACCCACCGCTGCACGGGGAGGTGGCGCGGGGTCGGGCGCAGGTACTGGGTGATGGTGATGATGTCGGTCCCGGCCTCGTGCAGGTCGTTCAGTGCCTGCACCACCTCTTCGGGCTCCTCGCCCATCCCGAGGATCAGGTTCGACTTCGTGATGAGCCCGGCGTCGCGCGCCGCGGTCAGCACGCCCAGGGAGCGCTCGTAGCGGAAGGCGGGACGGATGCGCTTGAAGATGCGCGGCACCGTCTCGACGTTGTGTGCGAAGACCTCGGGCCGTGAGGAGAAGACCTCCTCGAGGAGTGCGGGGTTCCCCGAGAAGTCCGTCGCGAGGATCTCGACGCCGGTGCCGGGGTTCTCGGCGTGGATGCGCCGCACCGTCTCGGCATGGAGCCATGCGCCCTCATCCGGCAGGTCGTCGCGGGCGACGCCCGTGACCGTGGCGTACCGCAGTTGCATCCGGGTCACGCTCTCGGCAACGCGACGCGGCTCGTCGGTGTCGTAATCCGCGGGTTTGCCGGTGTCGATCTGGCAGAAGTCGCACCGACGGGTGCACTGCGAGCCCCCGATGAGGAAGGTGGCCTCGCGGTCCTCCCAGCACTCGAAGATGTTGGGGCATCCGGCCTCCTGGCAGACGGTGTGAAGCTCCTCGGTCTTCACGAGGTTCTGCAGCGCCGTGTATTCGGGCCCCATCTTGGCCTTGGTCTTGATCCACTCGGGCTTGCGCTCGATCGGCGTCTCGGCGTTGCGCACTTCGAGGCGCAGCAGCTTCCGTCCGTTCGGAGCGGTGGATGCCGGGACTCCGGCCGATCCGGTGCCACAGGTGCTCATGCCGCCACCCCCGCGTACTCGGAGTGGAAGACGTCGACGATGCGGGGCACGAGGTCGCCGGGGGAGACGTCTGCTCCGATCACCTCGCTCACGGTCGTCACGCCGGCATCCGAGATCCCGCACGGGACGATCCGCCGGAAGGCGGCCAACGAGTTGTCGCAGTTGACGGCGAAGCCGTGCATGGTCACTCCTCTTTCGACGCGGACTCCGATCGCCGCGACCTTGTCGAGGCCGAGCGGGCGCTGCACCCAGACGCCGCTGCGGCCATCCACGCGGATGCCGTCGACGCCGATCGGGGCGAGAGCGGCGATGATCAGCGACTCGAGGCGGCGCACGTGCGCGACGACGTCCACCGGCTCGGGCAGACGCACGATCGGGTAGCCGACGAGTTGGCCCGGACCGTGCCAGGTGATCTTTCCCCCGCGGTCGACGTCGATGACCGGCGTCCCGTCGTCGGGCCGTTCGTGATCCTCGGTGCGCTTGCCCGCGGTGTACACGGCTTCGTGTTCGAGGAGGAGCAGCGTGTCGGGGCGACGCCCGGCGACCACCTCCGCGTGGATGCGCCTCTGATGCGACCAGCCGTCGAGGTAGGGCACGTAGTCCGGGGCGAACCCCACGTGGTCGATGTCGAGCATCTCGGCTCCCGCCGTTGTTGGATTGCGTCTAATAATACACGCGGCCCCGTCTTCTAGGCTGGCGGCATGACCTCGCCGAGCCGCAGTGGACGCCCTCGCGCCTCGTCACGCGAGGTCCTCGCCGAGGCGGCGTGCGAGCTGTTCCTCGAGCGCGGATACGAGGCGACATCGGTATCCGACATCACGCGCCGCGCCGGCGTGAGCCGTTCCAGCTTCTTCAACTACTTCTCGGCCAAGAGCGACGTGCTGTGGTCGGGGTTCGACGAGCAGTCGGCGCGTGGCGTCGCCCTCTTGCGCGACGGCGTCGGCACGAGCGAGGCGCTCACGTCGATCGGCGAGGGATTGACCCCCGATGCCCTCGCCCTCGCGATCACGAACGCGGATGCCATGGGGATCGCCGCCGAACTCGACCGCGACCGCGCGGTGCGCCAGTTCCAGCTGCAGCGCGAGATAGCGGCGCGCCTGGTCCGCGACGGCGCGGCGCCGCTCGTCGCTCAGGTGAAGGCGGGAGCGCTGTCGGCGGCGGTCCTGGCTTCTGTCTGGGCCTGGGCCGACCGCACCGCGGCGGGTCGGTCGCTTCCCGACACGCTCGCCGAAGCCCTCGCCGAGGCCTGACCGCCTCGCCGGAGCGGCACGGTTCCCGCGCCCCGCGTAAACTCGACTCATCATGGCGACTTTCGGCACCCTCTCCGACCGGCTCACAGAGACCTTCCGCAATCTCCGGAAGAAGGGCCAGCTCACGCCCGCAGACGTCGACGGGACGGTGCGCGAGATCCGCCGTGCCCTCCTCGACGCCGACGTCGCGCTGCCCGTGGTCAAGGAGTTCACCGCGGCCGTCCGCGAGCGCGCCCTCGGCGACGAGGTCAACCGTGCGCTGAACCCCGCGCAGCAGGTCGTGCAAATCGTCAACGACGAGCTCATCGGCATCCTGGGCGGCCAGCAGCGCCGTCTGCAGTTCGCGAAGAACCCGCCCACGGTCATCATGCTCGCGGGGCTCCAGGGTTCGGGTAAGACGACCTTCGCCGGGAAGCTCGCGAAGATGCTCGAGAAAGACGGCCACACGCCGCTCCTCGTCGCGTGCGACCTCCAGCGGCCGAACGCGGTGAACCAGCTGCAGGTGGTCGCCGAGCGCGCCGGGGCCGCGATCTACGCCCCCGAGCCCGGCAACGGCGTCGGCGACCCGGTGAAGGTCGCGCGCGACGGCGTCGCCTACGCCACGCGCCAGCAACACGACATCGTGATCATCGACACGGCCGGCCGGCTCGGCGTCGACGCCGAGCTGATGAAGCAGGCGTCCGACATCCGCAAGGCGACCGACCCGGACGAGGTGCTCTTCGTCATCGACGCGATGATCGGTCAGGATGCCGTGAACACGGCGAAGGCGTTCCAGGACGGTGTCGACTTCACCGGCGTCGTGCTGTCGAAGCTCGACGGTGACGCGCGCGGTGGGGCCGCTCTCTCAGTCGCCTCTGTCACCGGTCGCCCGATCATCTTCGCGTCGACCGGCGAGGGTCTCGACGACGTCGAGCCCTTCCACCCCGACCGCATGGCATCCCGCATCCTCGACCTCGGTGACATCCTCACCCTGATCGAGCAGGCGCAGAACGCGTTCGACGAGGCCGAGGCGATGAAGGTCGCCGAGAAGATCGCGACCGAGACGTTCACGCTCGAGGACTTCCTCGAGCAGATGCAGCAGATGAAGAAGATGGGCTCCATGAAGAAGATGCTCGGGATGCTCCCGGGCATGGGAAACATGAAGCAGCAGCTCGAGGACTTCGACGAGCGCGAGATCGACCGCACCGAGGCCATCATCCGCTCGATGACCCCGGGCGAGCGTCGCAACCCGAAGGTCCTCAACGGCTCGCGCCGTCTGCGCATCGCGCGCGGTTCCGGCATGACCGTCACCGACGTCAACCAGCTCGTCCAGCGCTTCGAGCAGGCCGCCAAGATGATGAAGACGGTCGCCCGCGGTGGAGTGCCCAACATCCCCGGCATGGGCCCCGTCGGCGGCAAGCCCGGCGCCTCGTCGAAGCGCGGCAAGCAGCAGAAGGCGAAGGGGTCGCGCTCGGGCAACCCGGCCAAGCGCGCGGCCGAGAACGCCGGGATCGCGGCATCCACGGCTCCGACCGGCTCGGGCTTCGGGCTGGGCGGTCAGAAGGCGCCGACGGAGGCGGACCTCGCCGAACTGCAGAAGATGCTCGGCCGCGGCTGACGTCGACGGAGCGTCTCGGTCGGCCTCAGGGCAGGACGTCCGCGTCCTGCAGGGCCGACACGATCGTCTGCTCGATCGCCTTCTGGCCGCGAGCCGTCGGGTGCACGTCGTCGTCCTGCAGCCACTCGGGGTGTCCGAGCAGGGGCTGGCCGATGTCGATGTACGTTCCGCCGACCGCGTCGATCGCATCGTGGAGCGCGTCGGACGTGACCGCGTTGTCGTCCGGGATGTCGGACTCGTCGTTCCAGATCGTGCTCAAACCGACGATGCGTGCGGTGGGCACGGCTTGGTGGAGCTCGTCCACCGTGGCGGTCGTGTCCGCGCGGATCTCGTCGGGGTCCTGCCAGAAGTCGTTACTCGACGACTCCACGATGAGCAGATCCGGCTGCAGGGCAGCGACGGCGGGCGCGAAGCCCGCATAGGCGGTTCCGCACTCACCCTCGACGACGAATCCCATCCCTCCGCAAGCGAGGTTCGTCAGCGCGAGGTGGGCTCGGGATGCCATGAGATCGGGCCATGCCTCACCGATGGCCAATCCCGCACCCGACATGAGCGAGTCGCCCACCGTGACCACGCGCAGGCGCGGGGGAGTGGTGGTGGCCGGAGCGGCAGCAGGAGACTCGACGCCGAAGGTCAGTTCGGGCTGCGGCGCGGCCGGTTCGGGCGCGCACGCGGTCAAGGTCGCGACCAGACCCGCGAGGAGCACGGCCACGGAGCGAGCCGAGCGGGAACGAACGGGGGTCATGGCGCGATCCTAGAGGCGCGGCCATGAGAATCCGCCGAGCGCCCGATCGCCGGATCGGTCACGCGCGGAGCGCCGCCAGGTGCTCTCGCAGCGTCGGGCCCGCGCGGAACTCCCGGATGAGATGCTGCACGACCTCGCGCAGATCGCCGTCGGCGGCTTCGGCCACGGCGAGCTGCCGCGCGGAACTGCCGCCGGTCGAGAGAATGGTCTCAAGGCCCGCGAATTCCCGCGCGCACTTCAGCTCGACGGCGATGTCGGCGAGCTCCTCCATCGTCTCCCGCAAGTGCTCCACCACCGGTCGTTGCGTGCCGTCCCGGTCGACGATGACCCGCGCGTCGAGCCCGTATCGCGCGGAACGCCACTTGTTCTCGCGGGCGAACCACGGGGGGATCCCCGGGAGCTCCTTGCCCTCGTCGATGAGTCGGGAGAAGTGTTCCACGAGTGTCTGGGCGAGAGCGGCGACCGCGGCCAGCTCGGGAAGAGTGGACATCCCGTCGCACGCGCGGATCTCAACGGTGCCCCAGCGCGGGGCCGGACGGATGTCCCACCGCACCTCGGTGGCATCCGCCATCACGCCCGTGCGGACCATGTCGTCGAGATAGGCCTCGAACTGGTCCCACGTCTCCAGCTGCCAGGGGAGCCCCGCCGTCGGCAGTTGCTGGAAGACGAGGGAGCGGTTGGAGACGTATCCGGTCCGCTCGCCGGCCCAGAAGGGACTGGATGCCGAGAGCGCCTGCAGGTGAGGAAGGTAGACGGTCAGGGCGTTGACGATCGGTAGCACCTTGTCCACGCTGTCGACGCCGACGTGGACGTGCACGCCCCAGATCATCATGTTCCGGCCCCACCACTGGGTCCGCTCGATGAGGGTGTGATACCTCGTCTTGTCGGTGACCTGCTGGTCGTACCACTGAGCGAACGGGTGACTGCCCGCGCAGAGCAGCTCGATGCCACGCGGCTCGGTCTCTTCGCGCAGCGCGCCGATGGCGTCGCCGATGTCGTCGACGGCCGCGGCGACCGTGTCCCCGACGCCACTCGTCACCTCGACGGTGTTGGTGAGCAGTTCGCCCGTCACCGTGAAGCGTTCCAGAGCCGTGCGCTCCTCGACGAGATCCAGGATCTCGGGGGCTCGGGGAACGAGATCGCCCGTGTCGCGGTCGGCGAGCATCAGCTCCCACTCCAGCCCCACGGACGAGCGCGTCGAGGAAGCGAACTGCAGCGTCATTCGGTCAGTCTGACACGGGACACGCGCGACGTTCTGTTTCGCGCCTCGCCGTGTCATCTGGCAGAATAGAGGGTCGGACCAGGCACTCGACCCTCTATCCAGTGTCGGCCCGCCTTTTTGAGCTTCCGCCGGGTGTGCACCCCACGCTCCAGGCGATCGGTTCGTTCGCTTTTCACCATCCAGGAGAAAATTCGTGGCTGTCAAGATCCGTCTCAAGCGTCTCGGTAAGATCCGTGCGCCCTACTACCGCATCGTCGTCGCCGACTCGCGCACCAAGCGCGACGGCCGCGTGATCGAGGAGATCGGTAAGTACCACCCCACCGAGGAGCCCTCGTTCATCGAGGTCGACTCGGACCGCGCGCAGTACTGGCTCTCGGTCGGCGCCCAGCCCACCGAGCAGGTCGCTGCGATCCTCAAGCTCACGGGCGACTGGGGCAAGTTCAAGGGCGACAAGGACGCCGTGTCCACCGTCAAGGTGCGCGAGCCCAAGGCCGCTTTCGAGGCTGAGGCCGGCAAGAAGTCGGTCGTCAAGCCCAAGGCCGAGAAGAAGGCCGAGGCTCCCGCAGCCGACGCTCCGGCCGACGACGCCGCCGAGACCTCGGCCGAGTAAGTCCCGTGCTGTCTGCCGCGCTCGAACACGTCGTCAAGGGGATCGTCGATCACCCCGACGACGTGACCATCCGTTCCAGCACCTCGCCCCGCGGTGACGTGCTGGAGGTTCGCGTGCACCCCGATGATCGGGGTCGCGTGATCGGGCGCGGCGGACGCACCGCCAAGGCTCTGCGCACCGTCGTGTCCGCCCTCGCCGACGGGCGCCGCGTGCGCGTCGACGTGGCCGACGACTGATGGCGGCCGGCGAACCCGCGGGCGGTCAGCCCGCCAAGACTCAGCTCCGCGTGGGGCGGCTCGTGAAGGCCCACGGCCTCAAGGGTGCCTTCAAGCTCGAGCTCTACACCGACGACCCCGAGGGGCGCTTCGTCCCGGGGAACACCTTCACTCTGCAGGTGCCGGAGTCGTCGCCGTGGCACGGTCGCCCGCTCACGGTCCGCGAGTTCCGGTGGATGAACTCGCACCCGGTCGCCTTCTTCGAGGGCGTCGACGACCGCACGGCCGCCGAAGAGCTCGTCAAGGCGATCCTGTGGATCGACCAGGACACCGCCGACGCTCCCGCCGAAGATGACGCGTGGTACGACCACCAGCTCGTCGGGCTGGATGTCGTGCGTGATGGCGAGACCGTCGGACGTGTCGTCCGGGTCGACCACTTTCCCGCGCAGGACCTGCTGATCGTGCGCCCCTCCGGCGAGGATCGCGAGGTTCTCGTCCCGTTCGTGAGCGCCATCGTGCCCGAGGTCGACATCGCGGGGGGTCGCGTGGTCGTCACGCCCCCGGCCGGTCTCTTCGAGGACCTTCCGAGCGACGAGGGCGACGAGCACGAGCCGACCGATGCCGAAGGCCCCGAGTCCGAGGACGCCCCGAGCGAGGACGCCGCGAGCGCCGACGAACCCCGCCGCGAGGACTGACGTGCGTATCGACGTCGTCTCGATCTTCCCGACGATCTTCGACGCCCTCGAGGTGTCGCTGCTCGGGAAAGCCCGGACGACGGGCCTTCTCGACGTCCGCGTGCACGACCTGCGCGACTACACGCACGACCGCCATCGCACGGTCGACGACACCCCCTACGGCGGGGGTGCGGGCATGGTCATGAAGCCCGAGCCATGGGGCGAAGCCCTCGACGACGTCACACGTGACGCCGAGTCCCGCCCCGTCATCATCTTCCCGTCGCCCGCCGGTGAGCGGTTCACCCAGGCGACCGCGCGCGAGCTTTCCACGGCGTCGCACCTCGTTTTCGGTTGCGGTCGCTACGAGGGGATCGACGAGCGCGTCTTCGACTACGCCGCGGAGCTCGGCGACGTGCGGCTCCTCTCGCTGGGCGACTACGTGCTGAACGGCGGCGAGGTCGCCGTCATGGCGATGGTCGAGGCCATCGGCCGTCTCATCCCCGGCGTCGTCGGCAATCCCGAGAGCCTCGTCGAGGAGTCGCACGAAGACGGTCTCCTGGAGTACCCCTCGTTCACCAAGCCGGCCGTGTGGCGCGAGCGCGAGGTGCCACCGGTTCTTCTCAGTGGAAACCATGGCGCGGTGGCGACCTGGCGGCGCGAGCAGCAGCTGGAACGCACGCGGGAACGTCGACCCGACCTGCTCGCCGACTGAGATCTCGCACGAATGACGGATGCCGCGGCCTCGAGGCCGCGGCATCCGTCATTCGTCTGTCAGTCGACGCCGAGGAACGACCGGTCGGTGAGCACGATCGGTCCGTCTGCGGTGATCGCGACGGTGTGCTCCGAGTGCGCGCCGCGGGAACCGTCGGCGCTGCGGAGGGTCCAGCCGTCCGGATCGGTCACGAGCTCGTCGGTCGTCTGGAGGAACCACGGCTCGAGCGCGACGACCAGGCCGGCGCGCAGGGGGTAACCCCGCCCGGCCTTGCCGTCGTTGGCGACGTGCGGGTCGCCGTGCATCGTGCGGCCGACGCCGTGACCGCCGAAGTCGGTGTTGATGCTGAGCCCCTCGGCGTGGGCGACGGCAGCGATCGCCGCGGAGATGTCGCCGATCTTGTGGCCGACGGTCGCCGCGTCAATCGCGGCGACCAGGGCGCGCTCGGTGGTGTCGATGAGAGCGAGGTCCTCGTCGCGGGGAGTGCCGACCACGAACGAGACGGCCGAGTCGGCGACCCATCCGTCGACGGATGCTGCGAAGTCGAGCGACACGAGGTCACCGTCGCGCAGCACGTAGTCGTGGGGGAGGCCGTGGAGCACCGCATCGTTGATCGAGGTGCACAGCACCTTTCCGAACGGGCTCGCCCCGAATGACGGGTGGTAGTCGATGTAGCAGGACTGCGCCCCGGCGGTCCGGATCATGTCGTGCGCGCGGCGATCGAGGTGGAGGAGATTGGTGCCCACCTTGGTCTCGTCGCGCAACGTCGCCAGCACCTCGGCGACGAATCGGCCGGCCGGGCGCATCGCCTCGATCTCGGCAGGGGTGCGCAGTTCGATCATCGGTGGTTCCCTTCGTCACCGACCATTCTCCCCGATCCCGCCCGTCCGCCCGTCGCACGCCTTCCTCACTCATAGGCGCTGCACAGTGACGGTGCGTAGCCTCGCTCCATGGTGCTTCGCCGAGTGTTCCTCCGATGGCTGTTCCCTGCCGCCTTCGTTCTGCCGCTGTGGCTTTTCGTCGGGTGGATCGTGTTCGCCGGCGGAAGCGGGTGGGCGTTGCTCTGGCTGCTGATCGCGGCCCCGACCGTGTTCGTCTCGGAGATCCTCCTCACGCTGCTGGTCCGCGCGCGGGCCAGCGTGAGGCTGACCGGCGCCGCTGGCTGGCGCGACATCGCCGGGCTCGGTCTCTGGCACCTCGTCATCGTCGCGTTGGGCTTCTACGACGCGCGGCTGTTCTTCGCTCTGCTGGCCCTCAGCGTGGTCGGTGCGCTCGTGCTCTTCTGGTCGTCGCTGTCGCAGCTGTGGAACGAAGCGCGCGGTTCGGTGACCGTTCTGCACGCGCAGGACGGCACCGCGTACATTCCCCCGACGTCCGCGCCGCCGCGCCCACGGACCGTCGGCGACGTGATCGTGGTGCCGGAGAACCGACCGGGGCACTGAGCCGGTTTGGTGCGGCTCGAGGGGCGTGGCAGAATAGGCGTTTGTGCCCTGACCGGCTCTGCCTCAGGGGAGTCCCGCCGCATCCGCGGCCTCGGGCACGCCTCACCTTTTTCCCTCTTATCGTGCGATCGACCTGTGGCGGTCGCAGGAAGTGATGATCATGCAGATCCTCGACTCCGTCGACGCGGCTTCGCTCCGCTCCGACATCCCCGCCTTCGCCCCCGGCGACACCGTCAAGGTGCACGTCAACATCACCGAAGGCAACCGCTCGCGTATCCAGGTTTTCCAGGGCGTCGTCATCGGCCGCTCGGGCGACGGCGTGCGCGAGACCTTCTGCGTCCGCAAGGTCAGCTTCCAGGTCGGCGTCGAGCGCACCTTCCCGGTCCACAGCCCCGTGATCGACCACATCGAGGTCGTCACGCGCGGTGACGTGCGTCGCGCCAAGCTGTACTACCTGCGCAACCTCCGCGGCAAGAAGGCCAAGATCAAGGAGAAGCGCGACCGCTGAGTCGACTCTCTCGAACGCCCCGTGGCTCCGTCACGGGGCGTTCGGCGTTTTCATGGCCACGCCGTCCGGCGCAGGGCGTGCGATGTGCGACCCTTGTTGCTGCGGGTTCTCCGGTGTGCGGCGAGCCTGGTGAAGGATCTTGCATGAGCGACCAGACCGCGTCGACCCCGGATGCCACGGCATCCGCTTCTCCGGACCGTCGACGACGGGGATGGGGCGCCTTCCTGCGCGACATCGTCGTGATCATCCTGATCGCCCTGGTCGTCTCGTTCCTCGTCAAGACGTTCGTGGTGCGCTCGTTCTACATTCCCTCCGCGTCGATGAACAACACCTTGATCGAGCAGGACCGGATCCTCGTTGACGAGCTCACGCCGCGTTTCGGGCAGTACTCGCGCGGCGACGTGGTGGTCTTCCGCGATCCGGGTGGCTGGCTGCCGGTGAACACCGAACCCGCGCGTCCACCGCTGGAAGAGGGCGCGGATTGGGTGCTGTCGCTGTTCGGCCTCTCGGCGCCCGACAGCGATGACCACCTCATCAAGCGGGTGATCGGAACGCCCGGCGACCATGTCGTCTGCTGCAACGCCCTGGGGCAGACCTCGGTCAACGGCGTCCCCCTCGACGAGCCGTACGTGAAGCTCGCGCCCGGGGCTACGGCCCCCAATCCCGTTCCGTACGACATCACCGTTCCCCCCGGTTCGCTGTGGGTGCTCGGCGACAACCGGAACAGCTCGAAGGACTCCCGCTTCAACCAGGATCAGCCCGGACAGGGGTTCGTGCCGATCGACAACGTGGTCGGACGTGCCTTCCTGATCACCTGGCCGTTCTCGCGCTTCGGGCTCATCGACTTCCACCACAACGTCTTCGCGGGGGTGCCCGCCCCGGAGGCGACCCCGTGATCGAACCCACGCTGACGCTCGAACGGCGCATGCTCAAAGAGCACGCGCTGATCATCGCGTGCGACGAGGTCGGACGCGGAGCGCTCGCGGGGCCGGTGGCTGTGGGCGCCGCCGTGATCGATCCCGCGCGATCGCGCAAGCGCGTTCCGGCCGGGCTGCGCGATTCGAAGCTCGTCCCGGAGGCGCGCCGGCCCGAGGTGGCAGCCCGCGCGGCGGCCTTCGTCCAGCACAGTGCCGTCGGGTGGGCGAGCTCTGACGAGATCGATGAGATCGGCATCATCCGCGCCCTCGGGCTCGCCGCCGTCCGGGCGATAGCCGACCTTCGCGCGCACGGTGTCGTCCCCGAAGACGCGCTGGTCATTCTCGATGGGAACCACGACTACATCACCCCGGCGGGGGAGCGCGGCCTGCGCGTCCAGCCCATCGTCAAGGCCGACCGTGACTGCGCGAGCGCCGCTGCGGCATCCGTCATCGCCAAGGTCGCCCGTGACACCGTCATGACCTATCTGCACGACGACCTGCCCGCGTACGGCTGGGCGCGCAACAAGGGCTACGCGAGCCTCGATCACCGCGAGGCGATCTCGGCGCACGGCATGAGCGTGCACCACCGGCACTCCTGGGCGATCGCCGCAGCCCCCACGCTGTTCTGACTGCTTCGCTTCGCGGACGAGACGAGGCTGGACGTCGGCTGCGGGCCAGGACGCGCCCGGGTCGTCGACGCCGTGCGACCTGCGCGACCATGCGCGCCTAGGATGGAGAGACCATGGATGACGACGTCTTCGAGGATTACGACCGCGAACTCGAACTGGCCCTGTACCGCGAGTATCGCGACGTCGTGCAGCAGTTCCAGTACGTGATCGAGACCGAACGCCGGTTCTATCTGGCCAACGATGTCAACGTCGTCCGCCGCGACACCGAGCACGACTTCTACTTCGAGATCTCGATGTCGGACGTCTGGGTGTGGGACATCTACCGGGCCGACAGGTTCGTGAAGTCCGTGCGGGTGCTGACGTTCAAGGACGTGAACGTCGAAGAGCTCTCGCGTCGCGACTTCCAGCTGCCCGAAGAGCTCTCGCTCGACAACTGAGGATCACGGCGGGGCTCTCCTCCCCAATACGGTGAATCGCTGACTCCTCCACCGAAAGCGCCTTCCCCCCTCACGGCGACCGGCCGCGGCTGTCACGCTCTCGGGCATGGCAGCGAAAGACGAACTCGGACGAGCCGGTGAGAACCGCGCCGTCGCGCACCTCAGCAGTAGCGGCTATCTCATCCTCGATCGCAATTGGCGATGTCCGCAGGGCGAAATCGACATCGTCGCGGATCACCACGGGGCGCTCGTGGTCATCGAGGTCAAGACACGGACGAGTGAGGCGTTCGGTCACCCTTTCGACGCCATCGACGCGCGCAAGGCCGCTCGACTCTGGCGCCTCGCGATGGCGTGGATGGCGGAGCACCCCGAGGAGGCACGCGGTCGTCGATTGCGGCTCGACGCGATCGCGGTGACGGGGCCGGATCCGTCGACCGCGCGGCTCGAGCATCTCGAGGATGCCCTGTGACCGTCGCCCGTACCTGGGCGGTCGCACTATCAGGCCTCCGGGGCGACCTCGTGGAGGTCGAAGCCGACCTGTCGCAGCAGACCCCGGAGTTCTCGATCATCGGTCTCCCCGACAAGGCGTTGGGCGAAGCCGGTCGCCGGGTCCGCAACGCGTGTGCGAACCGCGGACTCGACCTTCCCAAGCGTCGGATCACCGTCAATCTCTCCCCGGCCAGCCTGCCCAAGCGCGGCTCGGGTTTCGATGTCGCCATCGCGGTGGCCGCGCTCGCGACGACGGGATCGATGGATGCCGCCCGCGTCTCCGCGACCGTGCACATCGGCGAGCTGGGGCTCGACGGGCGTCTTCGCCCGGTGCCCGGCGTCCTTCCCTCGGTGATGGTCGCCCGCAGGGCCGGTCATCGGCGCGTGGTGGTCCCCGCCGCGAACGCGGGCGAGGCGGACCTCGTCGAGGGAATGGAGGTCTGTGCCGCCGGCTGTCTCGCCGAGGTCGTGCGGTGGCACGGCGGCTCGTGCGACGCCGCGGACCTCGAGCCGGTCCTTCCTACGGTGCCGCCGGCCCGCGACGCTCCGGCGCTCGAACTCGCCGACGTCGTCGGACAAACCGACGCGGTGGACGCGCTGGTGGTCGCTGCCGCCGGCGGGCACCACATGTTGATGAGCGGTCCACCGGGGGCAGGCAAGACGATGTTGGCGCGCAGACTCCCCGGCATCCTTCCCGACCTGGACGACCAGGCAGCGCTATCGGTGGCCTCCGTTCGCTCGCTCTCGGGTGAGACCGTCGTACGCCTGTCTCGGACCCCGCCGTTCGAGAGCCCCCACCACGGCGCGAGCGCTGCGGCACTGATCGGGGGCGGGTCCGGCATCGTGCGGCCGGGGGCCATCGCCCGTGCGAGCGAGGGCGTGCTGTTTCTCGATGAGGGCGGAGAGTTCCCCGCCTCGGTCCTCGATGCCCTGCGCCAGCCGCTCGAGAGTGGGGAGATCCACCTTCATCGCTCGGGTGTGGCGGCGACCTACCCCGCGCGATTCCAACTCGTGGTCGCGACCAACCCCTGCCCGTGCGGGCAGTACGGCGTTCCCGGCGGTTCCTGCGAATGCCCGCCCCAGGCGATCCGTCGGTACACGCGCCGCCTTTCCGGCCCTCTGCTCGATCGGATCGACATCGATCTGCGCCTCCAACGGGTGTCCGCCGCGAGGCGCGGCACCGAGACCGCGACCATCACGACTCGTGAGGCGAGGGCCATCGTCGCCGACGCGCGGGAGCGCGCTGCCCGACGCTGGGCGGACACCCCCTGGTCGCGGAATGCGGACGCTCCCGGGACGTGGCTGAGAGGACCCGCGTCTCCATCCGTCGACGTGCTCCGCCCGCTCGATACCGCGCT
This sequence comes from Microbacterium sp. NPDC086615, assembly GCF_040686055.1. Classification (NCBI taxonomy): domain Bacteria; kingdom Bacillati; phylum Actinomycetota; class Actinomycetes; order Micrococcales; family Microbacteriaceae; genus Microbacterium; species Microbacterium sp. NPDC086615. The sequence continues at coordinate 39,083 of NZ_JBFBJJ010000012.1, read as the reverse complement.
GCGACGCGGCGCACTGACCCTGCGCGGGTACGACCGCCTGCTCCGCGTCGCGTGGACCGTCGCCGACATCGCTGGTCACGACGCAATCACGGTGGACGACATCGGGCGGGCGCTGTACCTCCGGCGGGGGATGAGCGCGTGAGCCTGCCCGATCTGTCTCCCGAGGCAGCTCGTGCTGCGCTCACCGGCATCTCGGGTGTGGTGGCCGGGATGGAATGCGAGGCATATGCACGCACGATCTGGAACGTCATCGCCGAGCCGGGGGACGGCGCAGCGGGGGCGCTGATCACCGCCGTCGGCGCCGTGGAGGCTCTGCGGACGGCCGCGACGCCGACGGACGACGAGTGGGCGGCGGCCCGCGCGCGGTGGTCGCCGAGGTTGCGCCCCGCGGCCGTCCGATCCGCTCTCGACGGCGCTCGACGAGCGGGGGCCCGCCTGGTGGTGCCCGGCGATCCCGACTGGCCGTCGCGTGTCGACGACCTCGGCTTCCACGCTCCCATCGCACTGTGGGTGCGGGGGAGCGTCCGAGACCCCCTCGCATCGGCCGTGTCGATCGTGGGTGCGCGCGCGGCGACGCCGTACGGCGAGGGGGTGACCGCAGATCTCGCCGCCGAACTCGGCGCATCCGGGGTCGCGATCGTCTCCGGGGCGGCCTATGGGATCGATGGGGCCGCTCATCGGGCGGCGCTGTCGACGGGCGCGACGACGGTCGCCTTCCTCGCGGGGGGAGTTGATCGGGCGTACCCGCGCGGGCACGAAGGGCTGCTCGAACGGATCGCCGTATCCGGCGCGGTCTGGAGCGAGACCCCGTGCGGATCGAGCCCCACGAAGTGGAGGTTCCTCGCGCGCAACCGCCTCATCGCCGCGATGGCGGACGCCGTGGTCGTGGTGGAGGCCGGATGGAGGAGCGGCTCACTGAACACCGCGGCGCACGCGGCGACTCTGGGCCGAGCGTTGGGGGCGGTTCCGGGGCCCGTCACCTCGGCGGCATCAGCGGGGTGCCATCGCATCCTGCGGGAGTACGGCGGCGTGTGCGTGACCTCGGCTGAGGACGTTCGCGAGATGCTCGGCGACGTGTCGATGACACAGGTTCCCGGGGGGTCTCCGGACGAGGGGCGGACGGACGAGACAACTCGCATCTTCGACGCTCTCTCCCCGCGCGTCGGGCGGCGGACGGACGACATCGCGCGCCGCAGCGGACTTTCGGTGGCAGAGGCGCAGACTCACCTCGGACTCGCCGAGCTCGAGGGGCGGGTGGTGCGGGACGACGACGGAGGCTGGCGTGCGGTGCGCGAGTGACGCGAGTCCGTGCGGCGTCGGTGTGCACTTGCCCACGACGCGGGCCGCCGGGAATCACCGTTCGACGAGGAGTCCGCGCGCGCCCTGTCACCCCTCGGCAGCGATCGGGGGCAATCTGGAGTCATGCGCTCTTCCGCCGCCGCAGAGGCGTTCCTGTCGCACCTTGCGACCGTGCGCCGACTCTCACCGGCCACCGTTCGCGCGTACCGATCCGACCTCGCAGACCTGGTGCGCTCGACGCGCGACCCTGAGCTGGCCGACCTCGACATCGAGATGCTCCGCGAATGGCAGTGGGAGGCGACGACCACCGGCCTGTCCAAAGCAACCGCCGCTCGACGGACGTCGTCCGTCCGTGCCTTCTTCTCGTGGGCGCGAGACGAGGGCCTCATCGACTTCGACCCGTCGGCTCGCCTCGTCGCCCCGAAACGGGGGCGGACCCTGCCCGTCGTCGCGACGAGTTCGGCTCTCGACGAGGTTCTCGCGAGCGCCGCAACCCGCGCCGAGACCGGCGATCCTCTCGAGCTTCGCGATCACGCCGTCCTGGAGATGCTGTACGGGTCTGGCGCGCGCGTGTCGGAGCTGTGCGGACTCGACCTCGACGACGTGGACCGTGACAATCGCACCCTGCGACTGCGCGGCAAAGGAGACAAAGAGCGAGTCGTTCCGTACGGCCTCCCCGCCGCGCGCGCACTGGATGCCTACCTCGTGCGCGGTCGGCCCGTGTTGAGCGCGCGCGACGATGGCGGGGCCGGACGCGCCGTGTTCATCGGTGCGAGGGGCGCGCGGCTCGGCCCGCGTGCCGTCCATGCGCTCGTGTCACGGGTCGTCGGCCCTGCAGTGGGAGCCGAGGCGCTCGGTCCGCACGCCTTGAGACATTCCGCGGCCACCCACCTTCTCGACGGCGGCGCAGATCTGCGGACCGTCCAGGAGATCCTCGGGCACGCGAGTCTCGGGACGACGCAGATCTACACCCACGTCTCGGGTGAGCGACTACGCGAGGCCTACCGGCTCGCGCACCCGCGCGCCTGAACTTCCGGCGAGTTCTTGCCGCGCGCCGCGTGATGCGCCGCGGGCTCGCGTCCTGTCTGCGCTCACCGACGGGCGAGCGCCAGCGGCCTGCCCATCGACCCGTGTCCGTCACGTGCCGCGTCAGCTGGGACGGCCGAGACCGGCGCGGAACTCGCAGAGGTCGGGACAGCTAGCGCCCGCCCCACCGCCAGCCGTACCGTGGAAGAGTGAATCGACGGGGACGTGCGCGAAGCGTCGCGCTGGCGGCAGGGGTTCTCGTCGCGCTGCTGACGGGCTGCGCGCTCGCGCCACAGCCGACCGTCACTCGCCTGCCCCCGGGGATGGGGGCAGGCGCGACACACCCCGCGGGGACCGTTCCGTCCCCGTCGGTGGTCCCCGCGAGCCCGTCGTTCACTGCGTCGACCCCGGTGCCCGCGGAATCCGCGTCCTCGAACAACGGGACCGGTAACGGCGACACGGGCAATGGCGGCACGGGCAATGGCGGCACGACGGACGGTGACGGGGTGACCTGCGCCGACGGAGAGTCCGCATCGATTTCGGGGAGCGAGAAGACCGTGCGCGTCGAGGGGGCGTGCGCCGCGCTATCGGTCTCGGGAAGCGCGCTGACCGTCGATGCGACGGCTGCGCGTATCGGCTCCCTCATGATCGCGGGGGACCGCGTCCGGGTGGACGCCGCCGAGATCGGCGCGGTCTCGGTGCAGGGCAACGACGGTGCGATCAGTTCAGCGGGGACGATCGGCAGCGTCGATTTGAGCGGTGACAGAACCCGGGTCACCGCGGTGGGCGCGATTTCGTCCGTCGCGGTCCGCGGTCAGAACAATACCGTGACCGCCGGCGGGGGCGTCGGCGACCGCGTGGTCGAGGGTCGCGACAACCAGATCGGTTGAGACGAGCTCCGCGTCGGGCTTCAGCAGCACGGCAGGAGCACCGCTCGCGGGACGCCACCCCAGAGGCGCAGGGGATTGATGTACTGCCCATGGAGCCGTACGCCGAAGTGCACGATCCCCGGCGCGGTGTGGCCACCCGCCACGACGGCACCCACCGGCGATCCCCGCGAAACGGCGTCTCCCGCAGCCAGCTCCGTCGTGACCGGTTCGAGAGTCGTCACCAAACCGTCGCCGTGGTCGATCGTGACGACAGGTCGGCCCGCGACCATCCCGGCGAACGCGATGCGGCCGGCCGCCGGTGCTCGAACGGATGAGCCCGCCGCAAGGTCCACACCGCGGTGACCCGGTCCGTACGCGTGGGCGGGTGCCTCGTAACGACGGACGAGCTGCACCTCGTCGACCGGCCACACCCAGCCGCGCTGCGCGAGATCATCCGTCGCCGAGACCGCAGCCGCCGGACAGATCACGGACACGACGATCGCGATCGCCGCGAAGACCGAGCGGAGAGGTGAACGCCACATGGGGTCAGTGTCGCCGGGGCGGCGGTCGTCGATGGCGCGGAAGCCGCGGAATGGGGACGAATCGGCGAAACACGCCGTGGGGGAGGAGCTGCCAGGGCGAGCGGTCTCCGATGCCCGTCCTGTACACTGGCAGACGCATCTCGTGTATTCGGGATGACTCCGCGTGCCCAGAGCGCAGCGCGCCGTCCTTCGGGACAGCGCATCGCGTGGCATCCACACCCCATGGTCCTCCGCTCCGGCGGTTGGCGGGTGTGCGCCGGGCACCAGGCTCGTCGGACGACTCGTCCGGCGCGATCAACCACAACCACGGCGCCCGAGCGCCCAGAAACAGGAGTACGACCATGGCCGTCGTCACCATCCGCCAGCTGCTCGACAGCGGCGTTCACTTCGGACACCAGACCCGCCGGTGGAACCCGAAGGTGAAGCGCTTCATCCTGACCGAGCGTTCCGGCATCCACATCATCGACCTGCAGCAGTCGCTCGGCTACATCGACAAGGCGTACGAGTTCGTCAAGGAGACGGTCGCGCACGGCGGCACCATCCTCTTCGTCGGCACCAAGAAGCAGGCGCAGGAAGTCCTCGCCGAGCAGGCGACCCGCGTGGGCCAGCCCTACGTGAACCAGCGCTGGCTCGGTGGCCTCCTCACCAACTTCCAGACGGTGTCGAAGCGCCTCGCCCGCATGAAGGAGCTCGAGGAGCTCGACTACGAGAACCCGGCGGAGAGCGGCTTCACCAAGAAGGAGCTCCTCCTCAAGAAGCGCGAGCTCGACAAGCTGCACAAGTCGCTCGGTGGTATCCGCAACCTGCAGAAGACCCCCTCGGCCATCTGGGTCGTCGACGCCAAGCGCGAGCACCTCGCGGTCGACGAGGCCAAGAAGCTCGGCATCCCCGTCATCGGCATCCTCGACACGAACGCCGACCCCGACGAGTTCCAGTACCCGATCCCCGGCAACGACGACGCGATCCGTTCGGTCAGCCTGCTGACGCGCATCATCGCCGACGCCGCCGCCGAGGGCCTCATCCAGCGTCACCAGCCCGCCGGTGAAGACGAGGCCGCCGAGCCCCTCGCCGAGTGGGAGCGCGAGCTCCTCGAGACCAACGCCGAGACCACCGAGGCCGCGACCGAGTCGGCTGCCGACGAGGCCGGTGCCGAGGCTCACGACGAGACCGTCGCCGCCGAGGCGGGCGAGTCCGCCGCCGAGGTCGCCGACGCCGAGGCCGCCGACAGCAAGTAAGCAGCGCGACGTTCGCGTCACCGCGACGTCACCCGCACAGGCTACGTCCGGCGGGGTCGTGACCGTACCTCCTGTGGAGGTGCGGCGCCACGGCCCCGCCGAGCTCTTATCAAGAACGCATACGACAAGGAGACGCCACACCATGGCAAACTTCACGATCGCCGACATCAAGGCGCTGCGCGAGCAGCTCGGCACCGGCATGGTCGACACCAAGAAGGCTCTCGAAGAGGCCGACGGCGACGTCGAGAAGGCCGTCGAGATCCTGCGCCTCAAGGGTGCGAAGGGCAACGCCAAGCGCGCTGACCGCTCCACGAGCGAGGGCCTCGTCGTCGCTCGCGAGAACAACGGTTCCGTGACGCTGCTCGAGCTCGCCTGCGAGACCGACTTCGTCGCCAAGAACGAGCGCTTCATCGCTCTCGCCGACAAGGTCGTCGACGCGGCCGCCGCCGCGGGCGCCGACTCGGTCGAGGCCGCCCTCGCCGCCGACGCCGACGGCCAGACCGTCGAGCAGCTGATCTCCGACGAGGCCGCGATCATCGGCGAGAAGGTCGAACTGCGTCGCGTCCGCACCATCTCGGGCGATAAGTTCGAGGTCTACCTGCACAAGACCAGCAAGGACCTTCCCCCGCAGGTCGGCGTGGTGCTCGCCTACACCGGTGACGACGCCGAAACGGCTCGCTCCATCGCGCAGCACATCTCGTTCGCCAACCCCTCGTACCTCACTCGCGATGCCGTGCCCGAGGCCGACGTCGAGAAGGAGCGCGAGATCGTCACCGAGATCTCCCGCAACGAGGGCAAGCCCGAGGCCGCCCTGCCGAAGATCGTCGAAGGCCGTGTGAACGCCTTCTTCAAGCAGGTCGCCCTGCTCGACCAGGACTACGCGAAGGACAACAAGCTGTCCGTCGCCAAGGTCGCGTCCGACGCCGGTCTGACCCTGACCGACTTCGCCCGCTTCAAGGTCGGCGCGTAACACCTCGACAGGCTGACGGCCCGTCACAAGGCCCGGGATGCCATGGCATCCCGGGCCTTTTTCCCGCGCGCGCGACGTTTCGAGTCCGCCGCCAGGCAGATAGTTTGGATGGAACGAGAGGACATGACACGTGATCGATGAAGCGACCAAGCGCCGCCGGGTGCTCCTGAAGCTGTCGGGTGAGGCATTCGGCGGAGGCCAGCTCGGGGTCAACCCCGACGTGGTCAGCCAGATCGCACGAGAGATCGCCGAGGCGGTCGATCGTGTCGAGATCGCGATCGTCGTGGGCGGGGGGAACTTCTTCCGCGGCGCCGAGCTCAGCCAGCGCGGAATGGACCGCGGCCGTGCCGACTACATGGGCATGCTCGGGACCGTGATGAACGCCCTCGCCCTCCAGGACTTCCTCGAGCAGGCCGGCGCCGCCACACGCGTGCAGTCCGCCATCTCGATGACACAGGTCGCGGAGCCCTACATCCCGCGTCGCGCCGTGCGCCACCTCGAGAAGGGTCGCGTCGTCATCTTCGGCGCCGGTGCGGGCCTGCCGTACTTCTCCACCGACACGGTCGCGGCGCAGCGCGCGCTCGAGATCGGGGCCGTCGAGGTCCTGGTGGCCAAGAACGGCGTCGACGGCGTCTACACGGCCGATCCTCGCCTCGATCCGTCCGCGACGAAGCTCGACCACCTGACGTACAACGACGCGCTGCAGAAGGGGCTGAAGGTCGTGGACTCGACCGCCTTCAGCCTGTGCATGGACAACGGCATCGACATGCGCGTGTTCGGGATGGAACCCGAGGGCAACGTCACGCGCGCGCTCCTCGGCGAGACGATGGGGACGCTCGTCACCGCGTGACCCGCCGCGTGGGCCCGGGGTGCCGGGCCCACGCGCGACTAGACTGAGACGTCAGTCCCAACGAATGGAGTCACCGTGATCGCCGATGTGCTCGCCGATGCCGGAACGCGCATGGATCGCGCCGTGGAGGCCGCCAAGGAGGACTTCGCGACCGTCCGCACCGGGCGCGCGAACCCCCAGATGTTCCAGAAGGTCCTGGTCGACTACTACGGCTCGCCGACGCCGCTCGCCCAGCTCGCCTCGCTGAACAACCCCGAGGCGCGCACGCTCGTCATCAACCCGTACGACAAGTCGGCGCTGAAGGCGATCGAGCAGGCCATCCGCGACATGCCGAACCTGGGCGTGAACCCCACGAACGACGGCAACATCGTGCGCATCACGATGCCCGAGCTCACCGAGGAGCGCCGTAAAGAGTACGTCAAGCTCGTCCGCGGCAAGGGCGAAGACGCGAAGGTCCAGATCCGCAACCTGCGCCGCAAGGCGAAGGACGACCTCGATGCCCTGAAGAGCGACGTCGGTGAGGACGAGCTGGTCCGCGCCGAGAAAGAGCTCGACGGCGTGACGCGCGCGCACGTCGACCAGATCGACGAGGCCCTCAAGCGCAAAGAGGCCGAACTCCTCGAGGTCTGACGTCGATGACCGATGAGTCCGAACGCGACGACGCCGAGCCGCACACCGGTGCGGCCGGTCGTCGTCGTGCCGACGGACCGCGCCGATCGCCTGCCGCCGGCGAAGGCGTGACGGCGATCGAATCGCAGTTGCGCGCGATGCGATCGGATGCCGAGCAGCACATCGCCCAGGCCCGCGCCGAGTTCGATCAGGCCAACGAGCGGATCAAGCAGCGCACGGGCCGCGACCTGATCCTCGCAACCCTCATCGGCGTTTTGATCGGGGCGGTCGTCATTGCCTCGCTGATCTTCTTCAAGTGGCTGTTCGTCCTCTTTGCTGCGGCGGCCGTGGGGCTGGCGATCTTCGAGTTCTCGCGCGCCCTCCAGGCATCCGGCCGACGCGTCGACATCGGCCCGCAGCTCGGACTCGGTCTTCTGCTCCTGCTGAGCGGATTCTTCGCCGGACTGTGGGTGCACTGGGTCGCTGCGCTGGCTGCGGTCGTCATCGTCATCGTCTGGCGTCTGGTCGGCCAGATGTTCGCTCGCGACGGGCGCACGCGCGCCGCCGTGCTCGGCGATGTCCTCGTGGCGGGATTCATCCAGCTCTACCTTCCGTTCCTCGGCAGTTTCGCGACGATCCTGCTCTCGGAGGATCGGGGCGAGTGGTGGGTGCTCGCCTTCCTCATCGTGGCGGTCGTCTCCGACACCGGTGCCTATGTCTCGGGCTTGACCTTCGGACGCGGCGGACGCCATCCGATGGCACCGCGCATCAGCCCCAAGAAGACCTGGGAAGGCTTCGCGGGGGCGTGCGTCGCCGCTCTGGTCGCCGGTGTCCTCCTCGCGGCGTTCATGCTCCACATCCCGTGGTGGGCCGGGCTGATCTTCGGTGCCGTCGTGCTGGCGACCGCGACGGTCGGCGACCTCGGCGAGTCGATGGTCAAGCGCGACCTCGGCATCAAGGACATGAGCTCGTGGCTTCCGGGCCACGGTGGAGTCCTCGACCGCCTCGACTCGATCCTGCCGTCGGCGATCGCCGCCCTCGCGATGTTCTATCTGCTCGCCCCGCTGGGAGTGTCATGACCGAAACGACGACCGAAGACCGCCGCACGAGCGAGCCGTTCCCGGACGCTCCCGGCCGGACGAAGGGATACGAGAAGCGAGCCGTCGACCAGTTCCTCGCCCGCGCGCGAGAGGCCTTCGAGTCCGACGCAGACGGCACACTGCGCTCGACAGAGGTTCGAGCGATGGCGTTCCCGCTCGTCCGCGGCGGGTACGCCATCGGACCGGTCGATGCCGCGCTCGGACGGGTCGAAGACGCCTTCGCCGCGCGCGAGCGCGAACATGCGCTGTCTCGTCTGGGCGCGCGGGCGTGGGTGGCGGAGACCCGCGACACGGCTCAGGTCGTCCTCGACCGGCTTCAGCGGCCGCGCGGGCACCGGTTCGATCGCGTCGGCTTCATGCGTTACGGCTACCGCGTCGAAGAGGTCGACGTCGCCGCCGACCGCATCGCGCGATACCTCGCCACGGGTGACCCGATCACCGCGGAGCAGGTGCGTTCGGTGGCGTTCCGCATGGAACGCGGCGGTTATCGGGAGCAGCAGGTGGATGCCGTTCTCGACGCGGTCGTCGAAGTGATGCTCGCGATCGGTTGATGCGCACGTCGCCGCCCTTGCGCGGCATCGGTAGACTCGAGGAACTGTGACTTCCGGATCCGACCTCACACGTGCGTCTTCGCGCCACGTCTCGCGCCGTGGCGCGAACTCGGCCGACGTCATTCCCCCCGCCCTCCCTCGCCGCGGCGCCCCTCGGTGGTCTCGCCGCCGTGGTGTGGTCGGTGTCTTCGCCGGTTGCGCCGCGCTTCTCTTCGCGGCGGCCTACGTCGGCCCCATGGGGGCCGTGATATCGAGCGCGAAGGCCGAGGAGCCGAAGACGGTGACGCTCTTCGCCGAGGGGCTGAACGACACGCAGGTCGTCGCCACGTCGGGCGAGCGTGAATCGCCGCAGCTCGACCGTGCGAGCTACAACGTCTACGTCAAGCCGAAGCCGACGCCGACTCCCACTCCCTCCCCGGCAGACCAGGGGTCTTCGGGAGGCGGGGGTGGCCCGCTGTTCTACACGGGCGGCGGTGCGCCCGCCGAGTGGATGGCGGCCGCCGGCATCGCCGAGTCCGACATGGGCTACGTCGATTACATCGTGAGCCGCGAGAGCGGCTGGAACCCGAACGCGACGAACCGCTCCTCGGGGGCGTGTGGGCTCGTGCAAGCGCTGCCGTGCAGCAAGGTTCCCGGTAACGGGTACGACCCGGTCGACAACCTGCGGTGGGCGACCGGGTACGCGACGGGCCGCTACGGCAGCTGGGCCGGTGCGTACGCGTTCTGGACCAGCAACCACTGGTGGTGAGTGGCATCCATGCCCCGCTCACGCAAGCGCCGGCCGGATCCCCGTCGCGGCGATGACTCGCTCGACCGGTTGATCGCCGGCTGGAAGCGCAGCGAGATCAAGCGCGGTATCGAATGGACCGTTCAGCCCATCTCGGCCCCTCAGGCGCAGAAGGAGTATCGCTGCCCGGGATGCGGTCGGGCTGTCGAGCCGGGCGTGGCGCACGTGGTGGTGTGGCGCGCGGACGGTGTTCTCGGCGACGCGGCCGACCTGGCCGCGCGTCGCCACTGGCACACACCCTGTTGGAGGATTGCGTGATGGAGATTCGCGGACCCGTCCTGCTCCCGGCGCGACGAGAAGACATCGATCTGCAGACCGTCGACGGTCTCACCCTGGTGGGTGAGCTCGCCCTTCCGGCCGAGCGCGAGCCCGTCGCGACGCTCGTCACCCTGCACCCCCTGCCCACCGCGGGCGGGTTCATGGATTCGCACATCCTGCGTAAGGCGGCCGGCCGCCTCCCAGCGCTGGCGGACCTGGCGGTCCTGCGATTCAACACACGGGGGACGACCTCGCCTCGCGGCACGAGTGAGGGCTCGTTCGACGGGGGAGCGGCCGAGGCTTTCGACGTCGCCGCGGCCATGGACGTCGTCCGGGAGCGCGGGCTGCCGCGCCCCTGGCTCGTCGGTTGGTCGTTCGGCACGGAGCTCGCGTTGAAGTACGGACGCGACCACGACATCGAAGGCGTCATCCTGCTCTCTCCGCCCCTGCATCGCGCGACCGCCGAGGAGGTCGCCGCGTGGGGTGACGATAACCGTCGTGTGGTGGTGCTCGTGCCGGAGTTCGACGACTACCTGCGCCCCGACGAGGCTCGCGAGCGATTCGCGTCGATCCCGCACGCGACGCTCATCGCGGTGGACGGCGGCAAGCATCTCTGGGTCGGCGAGACGCAGACCCGCCGTGTCCTGACCGAGATCGTCGCCGCGGTGAACCCCGACGCGTTGCCGCTCGCCGTCGAATGGGACGACGACGTCACGGAGTGACCGTCGTCAGCGCTCGTTCTGGCGCGGGATGATGACCTCGCGATAGATGATCAGGATGCTGGCCGCCACAGGGATGGCGATCAGCGCGCCGAGCAGGTTCAGCAGCGCCCCGCCCGCGAGCGCCGCGATGACGACGACCGCTCCCGGGACCGACACCGCGCGGTTCATGATGCGCGGTGAGATGACGTAGGCCTCGATCTGCATGTACACGAGGTAGTAGATGAGGGCGATGAGGGCCATCGTCGGCGAGCCGAGACCGGGGATCAGACACGTGAGGACGATGATCGTCGATCCGGTCAGGGTTCCCACGAGCGGGATGAGCGAGAAGAAGAAGGCCACGACCGCGAGGACCGCCGGGAAGGGCGCGTTGATGATGCTCAGGAAGATCGCGCTCAGGATGCCGTTGATCACGCCCAGACTGACCTGGCCCATCACGTAGTACCCCACCGAATCCGTGATCTTCTCGGCCAGTTCGATGAAGCGGGCGCGCTTCGAGGCGGGAACCAGCTGGTAGACCGCCGACTTGAGCGACGGCGTGGATGCCGTGAAGTAGATCGTCAGGATCAGCACGATGAAGGCGCCACCGAGGCCCGCCGCGACCGCCCCGCCGATCGTCAAGAGGCTGTTGCCGACCATGGTCGAGATCGAGCCGACGTCGAGCGTCGAGAACCAGTGCTGGATGCCGGCCCACACCTGATCGAGCGGGAGCCATGGAAGCGTCGACGAGGCCCAGTCCTGCGCGCCGGAGACGATCTCGTTCCACCGACCGGGCCGGAGGAGCTCCTCGATCTGCGCGACGAGCTGGGCGATCTGGCTCACGATGATCGGGACGACCATCAGGATGATGCCCGCGAAGATGCCGAGCACACCGAGGATCGTCGCGAGGACGGCCGCCCAGCGCGGGAGCCCGCGCCGTTCGAGGAAGGAGACCACCGGGTCGAGGCCGAGCGAGAGGAACAGCGCGGTGCCCACGTAGAGGAGGATCGTCGACAGGTTCTCGACGCTGCCGATGAGCAGGAGCCCGACGCCGACACCGAGCGTCGCGAGCAGTGCTACCCGGAATGGGTTGTGGATCTTCATGCCGGGGACTCCCGCCTCCTGCGGCCGTGGCCGCGTCCTTTCCGCAAGGATACTGAGCGCGCGGCGGCGGGGCGCGTACGTTCCTCGCCGCGAACTTTCAGGAGTCCTCCGATAGTCTGAAACGTCGATTCTTCGGCGACCACCCGAGTCGCCGATTGGGGATGGTGCATAGCGTGAGATTCGTCTGGGCCGTGGTGGCGTTCATCATCGCCGCCGTCATGATCGGTGCGGGCATTGCCCAGCGCACCGTGTTCCAAGGGCCGGCGGAGACATCGCAGACGATCCAGACGGATCAGTCGACCGCCTACACGATGATCGACGGCGCGGTCCTCGGCAGCCTTCCGGGGGCGCAGACGCTGCGTGTCGAGGGCGCCTCGAACGTCTTCGTGTCGTACGGCCGCACCGAAGACATGCGCGCGTGGCTCTCGGACGCCGAGTACACCTCGGTCACGATGGGCGACCAGAACACCGTCGAGACCTCGGTCATCGAACCGACCGTGGAGCCCACGCCCGCGGATTCGACGACCGCGACGGATGCGACCGGGGGCACGGATGCCACGGGAACGGCCGGCACCACGACGGGAACGCAGACGGCCGGTGCGCGTTCGCCGGTCGGTTCCGACCTCTGGCTCGACGAGTTCGAGCAGACCGGCACCCTCACCCAGACCCTGCAGCTTCCCGCCGACATGAGCGTCCTCGTCGCCTCGGACGGGCAGGCGCCGGCCCCCTCCACCATCACGGTGACGTGGCCGGTCGACAACTCCACTCCGTGGGCGGGCCCGCTCATCGTGGGCGGGGGAGTCGTTCTGCTCATCGGCCTCGTGCTCTACGTCCTCGGCATCCGTCATGTCCGTCGCTCGCGGCGTCCCCGTCGCAAGGGGCTTCCGCTGCCGGTGACGGAACCCATTTCGATCGCCGACGCCGACGACAAAGGGGTGATCAGCGAGTCGACCCGCCGTCGGGGGAACGGCCGGACGCGCGGTGTGCTCGGGTCGGGTCGTCGCGCGCTCGTCGCTCTTCCCGCCCTCGGGGTGTCCGCCGCCCTCTTCGCGGGCTGCTCCGCCGACGCTTGGCCGCAGATCGCCGCGTCGGATTCGCCGAGCCCGTCCGCAACGGTCATCGTGCCCGAGGGGCAGTTCCCCCCGGCGGTGACCGAGGCGCAGGCGCAGCGCATCGTCTCGCGGATCTCGCAGACGGTCGCGCAGGCCGATGCGGCGATGGACGCCACCGCCGCGGAGACGCGCCTGACGGGTCCGGCGCTCGCCGAGCGCAAGACCAACTACACACTTCGTGCGGCCATCCCCGATCGTCCGGCGCTGCCCGCCATCCCCGCCGAGCCGGTGCAGATCACGCTTCCCCAGACCACGAACGCGTGGCCGCGTACCGTGATGACCGTCGTCGAGTCCGCGGACGCGAGCGCCCCCACGACGACCATCATGATGATGACGCAGGACAACCCCTGGTCGGAGTACCGGGCGTCCTACGTCGGCAACCTCGAGGCATCCACCAACCTGCCCGAACTCGCCGCACCGTACGTCGGCGCGACCCAGGTGCCGCCGGACTCCTCGTTCCTGGTGATGCCGCCGAACGAGCTCGCCACCGCTTACGCGGACCTCATCAACAACGGCCAGAACAGCGCGTCGTGGTCGAAGTTCGACACGGCCAACGACCTGCTCCTGCCGGCGATCGAGGACAACAAGAAGAAGCGCACCGACGAGCTCAACCAGACCGGAGCGGGCACGGCGGAGATCAGCTTCACGGCGTCGGCCGGTCCCACGGATCCGATCGCGCTCGCCACTCTCGACACCGGCGCGATCGTCGCTGTGAACGTCTACGAGAGCGACACGGCGAAGCCGACCAACGCGGACGCCGTCATCAAGCTCGACAACAACCCCGCGGTCAAGGCTCTCACCGGCGTCGACCAGTCGGCGACGGGCTTCACCACGACCTACTCCGACCAGATCTTCTTCTACGTCCCCAGCCAGGGGTCGGACGATCCGATCCGTCTCCTCGGCTACCGATCCAGCCTCCTCGAAGCGAAGGTGTCCCCGTGAGCACTCCCGCCCCCGGTTCCGTCATGCGCGGTGCGGTCGATCTGTCGTCGCTGCGCAACCGTCCCACGCCGCCCGCGTCGGGTGGCGCTCCCGCGCAGGCCGCGGATGCCACGACGGCGAAGCTGATCTTCGACGTCACCGATGCGACCTTCGGCGACGTGCTCGAGCTGTCGCGCACGGTTCCCGTTGTCGTCGACCTGTGGGCGGAGTGGTGCGGGCCCTGCAAGCAGCTCAGCCCCGTGCTCGAGAAGGTCGTGACCGAACTCGGCGGACGGGTCGTGCTCGCGAAAGTCGACGTCGATGCCAATCCTCAGCTCGCACAGGGCTTCCGCGCGCAATCGATCCCGATGGTGGTCGCCCTCGTCGCGGGCCAGCCGGTTCCCCTCTTCAACGGTGCCGTTCCCGAGCAGCAGGTGCGCGACGTCTTCGCGCAGCTCCTGCAGCTGGCGGCGCAGCACGGCGTGACCGGAACGGTGCCGACGGCGGACGGAGCCGCGGATGCCGACGAGCCCGCCGAGGCTCCGCTGCCGCCGCTGCACGCCGAGGCCTTCGCAGCGATCGAAGAAGGCGACTATCCGCGCGCCATCTCGGCGTACGAGCGCGCTCTCGCGGAGAACCCACGCGACGCCGAGGCTGCCGCCGGTCTCGGGCAGGTTCGTCTTCTGAACCGGGTCCAGGGCGCAGACCTGCAGCAGGCACGCGCGGCTGCTGCTGCGGCTCCCACCGACGTCGAGGCGCAGTTCCTCGTCGCCGATCTCGATCTCGCCGGCGGCCACGTCGACGACGCGTTCGGACGCCTGCTCGACCTGTTCGCAACCCTTCCGGCGGAGGAGCGCGCTCCGGTGCGTGCGCGTCTCCTGGAGCTGTTCGGCATCGTCGGCGACGATGACGCGCGCGTCCTCCGCGCGCGCGGGCGCTTGGCATCCCTGCTCTTCTGACGCTCACGACGAAGGCCCCGTCCGCGGACGGGGCCTTCGTCGTTGTCGTGCCCGGTCAGGCGCCGGCCGAGTGCTGGAGCCAGAGGACCCCGAGGGGCGGCAGAGTGAGAACGGCGCTTCCGCGCGCGTCCGTCGTCACGGCGCCGAAGTTGCCCTGACCCGAGCCGCCGAAGGCTTCGGCGTCGCTGTTGAGGACCTCGGTCCACGTCCCCGCCTCGGGGAGGTCGATCGGGAAGTCGCCGAGGGGCACGCCCGAGAAGTTGCACAGCACGGCGATCGTGTTGCCGTGGTGATCGCGACGGGCGAAAGCCAGCACGTTCGGGTTCCAGGCGGGTGCGCCCAGGCGCGAGAACGCCGCTCCGTCGTGATCGCGAGACCACAGCGGAGCGTGCTCCTTGTAGACGCGGTTGAGCTCGGCCACGAAGTCGTGCAACTGCGCGTGAGACGGCTGGTCGAGCATCCACCAGTCCAAGCCGCGGCCCTCGGACCACTCCGACATCTGGCCGAACTCCTGGCCCATGAACAGCAGCTGCTTGCCGGGGTGGCCCCACATGTACGCCAGGAACGCGCGCATGTTCGCGAGCTTCTGCCAGTGGTCTCCCGGCATCCGTCCGAAGAGGCTGCCCTTGCCGTGCACGACCTCGTCGTGGCTGATCGGAAGGATGAAGTTCTCACTGAACGCGTACACGAACGAGAACGACAGCTCTCCCTCGTGGTGAGAGCGGTACATCGGGTCACGCGCGATGTACTGCAGGGAGTCGTTCATCCACCCCATGTTCCACTTGAAGCCGAAACCGAGGCCGGCGTGGGACGTGGGCGCGGTGACACCCGGGAAGCTCGTGGACTCCTCGGCGATCATCGCGATACCGGGGTAGCGCTTGTACGAGGTCGCGTTGACCTCCTGCAGGAAGCGGATCGCCTCGAGGTTTTCGCGCCCGCCGAACTGGTTGGGGGCCCACTCGCCGTCGTTGCGGGAGTAGTCGAGATAGAGCATGGAGGCGACGGCATCCACTCTCAAACCATCGACGTGGAACTCTTCGAACCAGTAGAGCGCGTTCGCGACGAGGAAGTTGCGCACCTCGTTGCGGCCGTAGTCGAAGATGAGCGTTCCCCAGTCCTTGTGCTCACCGCGGCGGGGGTCGGGGTGCTCGTAGAGCGCCTCCCCGTCGAAGCGCGCGAGCGCGAACTCATCCTTGGGGAAGTGACCGGGGACCCAGTCCATGATCACGCCGATGCCCGCCTGGTGCAGGCGGTCGATCAGGTAGCGCAGGTCGTCGGGGTCGCCGAAGCGGCTCGTCGGGGCGTAGTAGCCCGAGACCTGGTAGCCCCAGGAGCCGCCGAACGGGTGTTCGGCGAGCGGCAGGAACTCGACGTGTGTGAAGCCCTGAGCACCCACGTAGGCGATGATCTCGTCCGCGGCGTCGCGATACGACAGCCCCTGCTTCCATGAGCCGAGGTGGAGCTCGTAGATCGACATCGGACGGTCGATGGGAGCGCTGTTCGAGCGCTCCGCGATCCAGCTGTCGTCCGACCAGGTGTAGGCCGAATCCGTGACGACCGAAGCAATCGCCGGCGGAACTTCGGCGAGGCGCGCCATCGGGTCGGCTTTCTGCACCCACGCGCCACTGCGAGCGAGGATCTCGAACTTGTAGCGTGCGCCGACGCCCACGCCCGGCACGAAGAGCTCCCAGATCCCGCTGGACCCCATGGAGCGCATCGCGCTGCCCTGTCCGTCCCAGCCGTTGAAGTCGCCGATCACGCGCTGCGCCCGTGCATTGGGAGCCCAGACGGTGAAGGCTGTGCCGGAGATTCCGTCGATCTCGCGCACGTGCGCTCCGAGGACGCGCCACAGTTCCTCGTGTCGGCCCTCGGCGATGAGGTGCAGGTCGAGCTCGCCGACCGATGGTGGGAAGCGGTACGGATCGTCGGCGACGTGACCGACGCCGTCGTCATAGGTCGAGCGGACGCGGTAGGCACCGGGGTGACCTGGGACGGATCCCTCCCAGATGCCGCCGCGCACGTGCGACAGAACGGCCGTCGTGCCGTCGTCGAGTTCGGCGACCACGTCCTTGGCGAGGGGGCGACGAACGCGGATCACCCACCCCTCCGCGGTCTTGTGCGCACCGAGGACGCTGTGCGGATCGTGATGCGTGCCGTAGGCGACGGCATCCAGGAGCTCGGCGGGAAGCGTGCTCATCGGACCTCCTTCACGTGCAGGATGTGCACGGGTTCGTCGAACGCGTCCAAGCGCACGAAGTTGTGATCGGCCCAGGTCCACACCTGACCGGTCACGAGGTCTTCGACCTCGTAAGGGGTGCCGGGCTCGACGCCCCACACCGTGGTGTCGAGGTGCACCGTGCTCTGCCGCGCCGAGTGCGGGTCGACATTGGCGACCACGATGATCGTGTCGCTCTCACCGGTGGGGGAGAGCGCCGCGTCGAGGTGCTTCGAATAGACCAGGATCGCGTCGTCGTCGCTCCAGTGCACGTCGAGATTGCGAAGCTGGCGCAGAGCGGGGTGGTCGCGGCGCGCCTGGTTCAGCATGCGCAGGTAGGGAGCGAGGGAATCGCCCGCCGCCTCGGCACCCGCCCAATCGCGGAACTTGTACTCGTACTTCTCGTTGTCGATGTTCTCTTCCGACCCCGGACGAGCCACGTTCTCATAGAGCTCGTAACCGGCGTAGACGCCATAGGTCGGCGCGGCCGTCGCCGCCAGCGCCGCGCGGATCTTGTAGGCCGGACGGCCGCCGAACTGCAGGTACTCGGTGAGGATGTCGGGGGTGTTGACGAAGAGATTGGGGCGCAGGAAGTCGGAGGTCTCGTGCGCGAGGCCCGAGAAGAACTCCTCGAGCTCTTCCTTCGTGTTCCGCCACGTGAAGTAGGTGTAGCTCTGCTGGAACCCGGCCATGGCGAGTCCCTGCAGCGGGGCGGGGCGCGTGAACGCCTCGGCGAGGAAGACGACGTCGGGCTCTTCGGCGCTGACGGTCGCGATCAGCCACTCCCAGAACTGCAGGGGCTTGGTGTGCGGGTTGTCGACGCGGAAGATGCGGACGCCCTGGGCGATCCAGTGCCGCACGATCCGCAAGACCTCGGCGCGGATGCCGTCGGGGTCGTTGTCGAAGTTGACCGGGTAGATGTCCTGGTACTTCTTCGGCGGATTCTCGGCGTAGGCGATCGAGCCGTCGGGCAGCGTCGTGAACCACTCGGGATGCTCCGTCACCCACGGGTGGTCGGGCGAGGCCTGGAGGGCCAGGTCGAGGGCGACCTCGATGCCCTGAGCGCGTGCGGCCGAGACGAAGGCGCGGAAGTCGTCGAGAGTGCCGAGGTCGGGGTGCACGGTGTCGTGACCTCCCGCTGGGCCCCCGATGGCCCACGGGGAGCCGGGGTCGCCGGGCGACGTGACGAGGGTGTTGTTGGGGCCCTTGCGGTTGCTCTCGCCAATGGGGTGGATCGGCGGCAGGTACAGCACGTCGAAGCCCATGCCGGCGACCCCCGGCAGACGGTCGGTCGCGGTGCGGAAGGTTCCGCTCACGACGGTTCCGTCTTCGGCGCGCGTCGCGCCCTCGGATCGGGGGAAGAACTCGTACCACGCGCCGACGCCGGCGCGCTCCCGCTCGACGAGCAGCTCGGTCTCGCGCCCCACCGAGACCAGGCCCATCACGGGCCGGGCCGCGAAGATGGCGGCGATCTCGCCGCTGCGGACGATCTCGAGGGCGACGTCATCGTGCGTGTCCGGGTCGCGCAGCGCGCGCGCTGCCTCGTAGAGCACGTCCTTGTCGCTGCCGGGGCGCTTCTTCTCTCCGCGTGCGCGGTCGAACAGGCGGGCACCGATCTCGCGCATGAGGGCCGTGTCGACCCCGGCGGCGATCTTGACGTCGGCCGCGTGCTCCCAGGTCGCGAACTCGTCGGCGAACGCCTCGAAGCGGAATCGCCAAATGCCCTGCTCGAGCGGAGCGACGAGCGTGGACCACCGGTCGAACCCGTCGTTCAGGGGGCTGAGCCGGTGCAGCGACTCGTCGCCGGAGGGCGAGAACAACCTCACGTGCACGCCGATGCGGTCATGCCCTTCGCGGAATGCGGTCACCGTGAAGGGGACGGCTTCGCCGACGTACGCCGACGGGCGGAATCGTCCGCCCGGCACGCTGGGGTGGGGGAGCGCGAGCGGGATACGCGGCGTCACCACGCCCTTCGCGGTCGGCGTCGGTTTGACCGGGCGCTCGGGAATCGAGGCGCCGCTGCGCCAGGGACGTACGGGCGTAGGAGTCGTCGTGGTGGCCACGATCCGAACCTATCGCGGCCCGCCGACCTCACGGCATCCATTCTCCCGGCCTTGACACGACGGCCCGGTTATTCGACGCGGAACAGTCTCATTGACGTTCCCGCGACGGCGAGCACATCTCCCGCGGCGAAGCGTTTGCCGTGCTCGGTCGGGGCCTCTTCCTCGCTCGACCAGAGCGAGACGAACGCGACGCCCGGCTCCAGCGTCGGCAGCGTCATGTCGATCGCGCGCTCGTTGCCGTGCACGATGAGCAGGATGCGATTGAGCTCCTCGTCCTCGGGCGTCGAGGTCGCCAGGTACTGCAGGGTCCGGTGCGACGGATCGGTCCACCGCTCGCCCGACATGGTCTCGCCCCGCTCGTCGAACCACTCCATCACCGAGGCCGAGGGAATGCTCTCTCCCGCTCGGGCGAAACGCTTCGGGCGCAGCGCCGGGTTCTCGCGCCGCAGCTGCAGGAGGCGCTGCGTGTGGGCGAACAGGTCGCGTTGCCAGGGTGCGAGGTCCCACGACAGCCACGTGAGGGTCGAGTCGTGACAGTAGGCGTTGTTGTTGCCGCGTTGGGTGCGGCCCATCTCGTCGCCCGCGGTGATCATCGGGACGCCCGCAGACAGCAGGAGCGTGCCCATGAGGTTGCGCATCGCTTTGCGGCGCGTGGCGAGCACCTGTTCGTCGTCGGTGCGACCCTCGGCACCGTGGTTGAACGAGCGGTTCGTGTCGGCGCCGTCGCGATTCTGCTCGCCGTTGCCGAGATTGTGCTTGACGTCGTACGAGACCAGGTCGCGGAGCGTGAATCCGTCGTGGGCGGTCACGAAGTTGATGCTCGCGAGAGGTCCGCGCTCTTCGCTGAACGTGTTGGACGAACCGGCGAGTCGCGTCGCGAAGCCCCCGATGCCGACCGGGGCGGTGTCGGCCCGGCGGGCGTAGTCGATGTCGCTCAGCCAGAAATTGCGCACCCGATCGCGGTAGCGGTCGTTCCATTCGTGCCAGCCCTCGCCGAAGGCGCCGGTCTGCCACCCGCCCATGCCGACGTCCCACGGCTCGGCGATGAGCTTGGTCCCAGCCAGGTGCTCGTCGTCTCGGATGGCCTGCAGCAGCGGATGATCGGGCGTGAAGGAATGGTTCGCGTCGCGCCCGAGCGTCACCGCGAGGTCGAAGCGGAAGCCGTCGATCTGCACCTCGTTCGTCCAGTACCGCAACGAGTCCAGGACGAGGCGCGCAGCGGCATCCGTCGACGTGTTCACCGCATTGCCGCATCCGGTCTCGTCGATGTAGACGCCGTCGTCGGTCTGTCGGTAATAGGAGCGGTTGTCGATGCCGCGCAGGCTCGTCCGTGGACCGCCGATGCTCTCTTCCGCCGTGTGGTTGTAGACCACGTCGAGGATCACCTCGAGGCCGGCCTCGTGCAGGAGCTTGACCATTCCCTTGAACTCGCGCAGGACGGCCTCGGGCCCCTCGGCGCGGCTCGCGGCCGTGGCGTACGCGGCGTGCGGGGTGAAGAAGTTCAGCGAGTTGTAGCCCCAGTAGTTGGTGAGGCCGAGCTGGAGCAGGCGCGGCTCGGTCGCGAAAGCGTGCACGGGAAGCAGTTCGACGCTCGTGATACCGAGCGACTGGAAGTGCTCGATCATCGCGGGGTGCGCGAGGCCGGCGTACGTGCCGTGCAGGGCGGGCGGGATGAACGGATGCCGCTTCGTCAGGCCTTTGACATGGCCCTCGTAGATGACGGTGCGGTCCATCGGCACCTGCGGCTTGGTGGACGCGCCCCAGTCGAAGGCGCCGTCGACGACGACGGAGCGCCAGTCGCCGAAGGATCCGGAGACGAGTCCGCGCGAGTACGGCTCGATCAGGAGCGTCTGCGGATTGAAGGTGTTGCCCGGTCCCTGCGGGCCGCCGACGCGGATCGCATAGCGGGCGCCCGGGCGCAGCATCGGGGTCGTGACCTCGAAGACCCCGCCACCCACCGCCTCCATCGTGAAGGTCTCGGTCGCCCAGTCGAGATCGACATCGTCGAAGACGAGGAGCTGCATCGCATCGGCGTGAGCCGACCAGACGCGCAGCGTCTCCCCGTCGGGACCGAGCGTCACGCCGAGGTCGTCGAGAGCGTCGTCGAGCAGGCCGGCGTGCGGGGAAAGGACAGTCTCGGGTCGGACCATGAGATCTAGGGTAGTGAAGGCGACGCGCGTCGTCGGGAGGGAAAGCGGGATGCAGGTCTATCTCGATCACGCAGCGACCACCCCGCTGCGCGCAGAAGCCCGTGATGCCTGGCTGGCCGCCCACGAGGTGCTGGGCAACCCGTCCTCGATCCACGGTGCCGGCCAAGCTGCGCGGCGCCTGCTCGAGGACGCCCGCGACGAGCTCGCGCGCGTCCTGCGGTGCCAACCGATCGAGATCGTCTTCACCTCCGGAGGTACTGAGGCGGCTAACCTCGCCCTGAAGGGACTGTGGTGGGCGCGTCCTCACGGAGCCGACACCGTGGTCCTCCCCGACGGAGAGCACCACGCCACGCTCGACGTCGTCGGCTGGCTCGCGTCCGCTGAGGGTGCCGATGTCCGGGCGGTCGCTTTGGACCATGCGGGACGCATCGGCACCGACGCCTTCGCCGCCGCCCTCCCCGGCGCGGCGCTCGCGACGGCCCTCGTGGCGAACAACGAGGTCGGGACGGTGCAGGATGCCGCAAACCTGGCGTCCGTGGCATCCGCGGCCGGAGTGCCCCTCCATCTCGACGCGGTCTCGGCCCTCGGACAGGTCCCGATCGATTTCGCCGGCTGGCGGGGGGCGGGCACGGCGAGCGGAGGCCTGGCCGCGCTGTCGGTGTCGGCGCACAAGGTCGGTGGTCCCGTCGGCGTCGGAGCGGCCGTGGTGTCGCGCCACGCGACCCTGACGCCCCTGGTGCACGGCGGGGGGCAGCAGCGGGGGCTCCGCGCCGGTACCCAGGACGTCGCCGGGGCGGCCGCCTTCGCGGCGGCGGCCACCGCCGCCGAGGCCGAACGTGAGAGCGAGACGCGGCGACTGAGCGCACTGCGCGATCGGCTGATCGACGGCATCCGTCGTTCGATTCCCGAGGCTCGGCTGCTGGGCGACCCCGTCAACCGGCTTCCCGGGAATGCGCACGTCCTGTTTCCGGATGCCGCGGGCGAGACGCTGCTGTTCGTCCTCGACATGGCGGGGGTGGCGGTTTCCACCGGGTCGGCGTGCCAGGCCGGAGTCGCCGAGCCGTCTCACGTGGTCCTGGCTCTGGGGCTGGGGGAGCGCGCGGCGCGTTCGGTGCTTCGTTTCACCCTTGGACGCACCTCCACCGCGGCGGACGTCGATGCGGTCCTCACCCTGCTTCCGGACGCCTACGCCCGGGCTGTGGCATCCGGAGCCCGTTCAGGTCAGGCTTCGTAGACTGGGACGATGCGAGTTCTGGCGGCGATGAGCGGTGGCGTCGATTCCGCGGTGGCGGCGGCGCGTGCCGTCGACGCGGGCCACGACGTCGTCGGCGTGCACCTGGCGCTCTCGCGCGCGGGCGGCACGCTCCGTGCGGGGAGTCGCGGATGCTGCACGATCGAGGACGCGATGGACGCGCGACGCGCGGCAGACAGGCTCGGGATGCCGTTCTACGTCTGGGACTTCTCCGAGCGGTTCCGCGACGACGTGATCGACGATTTCGTCGCGGAGTACCGTGCGGGTCGGACACCCAACCCCTGCATGCGATGCAACGAGAAGATCAAGTTCGCCGCGCTCCTCGAGCGCGCGATCGAGCTCGGGTTCGACGCCGTCTGCACCGGGCACTACGCCACCCTCGTCGACACGCCGGAAGGACGCGAGCTGCACCGGGCATCGGACAACGCCAAGGACCAGTCGTACGTCCTGGGCGTGCTGACGGCCGAACAGCTCGCTCACACCTACTTCCCGCTGGGCTCGACCCCGTCGAAGGCGCTCGTGCGCGCCGAGGCGGAGGAGCGCGGCCTGACGGTGGCGCAGAAGCCCGACAGCCACGACATCTGCTTCATCCCCGACGGTGACACCCGCGGCTGGCTCGCTGACAAGGTCGGCGCCGAGAAAGGCGAGATCCTCGACCGTTCGGGAGCCGTGGTGGGAACCCACGACGGGGCGCACGCGTTCACCGTCGGCCAGCGTCGAGGGCTGCAGCTGGGCGTCCCCGCCGCGGACGGCAAGCCGAGGTTCGTCCTCGAGGTGCGGCCGGTCAACAACACCGTCGTGGTCGGCCCGAAAGAGGCGCTCGCCTGCGCCGAGATCGCGGGGGAGCGCTTCACCTGGGCGGGCCGGGCGCCCGTGGCGTCGACGTTCGCGTGCGACGTGCAGATCCGTGCCCACGCCGATCCGGTTCCCGCTCTCGCGTCGCTGGAGGACGGGATGCTGACGGTGCGGCCCGAGGTTCCGTTCGACGGGGTGGCGCCGGGTCAGACGGCGGTGCTCTACGACGGCACGCGCGTGATCGGGCAGTTCACGATCGACCGGACCGTGTCGGCGGTGCCGGTCGAGGTCTGAGCGCTGTCGCGAAGGCGCGGCGTCGGGACAGGCGGAAGGCGCTAAGCGCCGGTGGAGCGACGGGCGGACGGCGCTGCGCGCGGGTGGCGTGACGGGCGGAGGACGAGGGACGAGCGGAGGATTGCCGCGTCGGAATCTCCCTCCCGTCGTCCCTCATCCTCCGCTCGACACGCTCCCGCAAGGCCCGCGCTCGATGTCGGAGCCTCTCCCTAAGCTGGATCCGTGACCGAGCACGATCAGCTTCCCGACCTCTCCCTCGACGACGCGCGCACGGAGGCGGCCGACCTGACCCAGCGCATCGTCGACGCCCGGGAGGCGTACTACGGTCGCGATGCCGAGCTCGTCGACGACGCGACGTACGACGGCTGGATGCATCGGCTCGAGGCGCTCGAGCGGCTTCACCCCGAGCTGCAGGGGCAGGACAGCCCGACGCTGTCGGTCGGTGCGGCCGGCGCCACGGATCTCGCGACGATCGAGCACGCCGAGCGCATGCTCAGTCTCGACAACGTGTTCTCGCCCGACGAGCTGCGCGATTGGGCGGTCAAGACCGAAGCCGCCGCGGGGCGAAAGGTGCACTGGCTCAGCGAGCTCAAGATCGACGGCCTGGCGATCAGCCTGAGGTACGAGAACGGCGTGCTGACCTCGGCGGCGACGCGCGGCGACGGGCGCGTGGGCGAGATCGTCACCGAGAACGCGCTTCGCCTCGCGGGTGTGCCGCGTGAGCTCTCGGGAGAGGGCCATCCGGCCCTCGTGGAGGTGCGCGGAGAGGTCTTCATCCCCGTCGCGAAGTTCGAGAACCTCAACCGCCTCCAGGGGGAGTTCCGGGAGCGCGCCGTTGCCGAGGCGCGAGAGCGTGCCGCCGGTCGACGTGGTGCGCGCGCGTTCGACGAAGAGAAGGCGGAGCAGGCTGCGGCGCGCCGGTTCCCCGCCTTCGCCAACCCGCGGAACGCGGCCAGCGGTGGTCTGCGTCAGCAGATCGAGAAGAAGAGCGGTCTCGAACTCGAAGCGGGCCTCGCGCGAATCGACTCCCTGTCGCTGTACGTGCACGGGATCGGCGCGTGGCCCGATCCCCCCGTTGCGGCGCAGAGCGAGATCTACGAGCTCCTCGCGTCGTGGGGACTCCCCACGTCGCCCTACAGCCGCGTCGAGTCGAGCATCGACGGCGTGCTGTCGTTCGTCGCGCACTACGGCGAACACCGACACGACGTCGAGCACGAGATCGACGGCGTGGTGGTCAAGGTCGACGAGCTCGCCTTGCACGACGAGCTCGGCGCGACCAGCCGTGCCCCGCGGTGGGCGATCGCGTACAAGTACCCGCCCGAGCAGGTGAACACGAAGCTGCTCGACATCGTCGTCTCGGTCGGTCGCACCGGCCGCGCGACGCCGTTCGCGGTGATGGAACCGGCGAAGGTCGCAGGCAGCGTGGTGCGCCAGGCGACTCTGCACAATCAAGACGTGGTCAAGGTCAAGGGTGTCCTCATCGGCGACACCGTGGTCCTGCGAAAGGCCGGCGACGTCATCCCCGAGGTGCTCGGCCCCGTGGTCGAGCTGCGCGACGGGACCGAGAGAGCCTTCGTGATGCCGGCGGATTGTCCCGAGTGCGGCACGCCTCTTCGGCCCGCGAAAGAGGGCGACATCGACCTGCGGTGTCCCAATGCGCGCTCGTGCCCCGCGCAGGTGCGAGGCCGCGTCGAGCACATCGGCTCGCGCGGTGCTCTCGACATCGAGGCTCTCGGTGAGGTCACGGCGGCCGCGCTCACGCAGCCGGACGTGCCCGAGCGTCCGCCGCTCGACACCGAGGCCGGGTTGTTCGACCTGACCGTCGAAGAGCTGGTTCCGATCGAGGTCGTCGTCCGCGATTCCGAAACGGGTGAGCGCAAGGTCGACCCGGACACCGGCGAACTCGTGCGTCGAGCGCCGTTTCAGAAGCTTGGTCCCGCTTCGTACCCACCCGGGGCGGAAGACCTCGATCCGGCCGAGCGTCGGCGCCGCGGTATCCGTAAGGACTACCGCGAGGTCCTGCCCTCCGAGCAGGCGGTCAAGCTGGTCGCCGAACTCGAGAAAGCCAAGACGAAAGACCTGTGGCGTCTGCTCGTCTCGCTGAACATCCGCCATGTCGGCCCCGTCGCCGCGCGGGCACTCGCGCAGTGGTTCGGATCTCTGGATGCCATCCGCGCAGCGTCGCGCGAAGAGCTCGCCGCGGTCGAGGGGGTCGGCGGCATCATCGCCGACGCCGTGATCGACTGGTTCGAGGTCGACTGGCATCGAGAGATCGTCGATCGGTGGGCGGCTGCCGGGGTGCGGTTCTCGGTGCCGGGGCACCCCGGGCCCGGGGCCGCCGCCGCGGCGGGTGGGGTTCTCGCCGGCCTCACCGTGGTCGCGACGGGCTCGCTCGACGGCTATACGCGTGAAGGCGCGCAAGAAGCGATCCTGGCCGCCGGCGGGAAGGCCGCCTCGAGCGTCTCGAAGAAGACCGACTTCGTCGCGGCGGGACCGGGTGCCGGATCCAAGCTCGCGAAGGCCGAGGAGCTCGGGCTGCGCATCCTGGATGCCGCGCAGTTCCGCATCCTGGTCGAGCAGGGACCCGCAGCCCTCGATGGCGGTGCGGCCGAAGACTCGGACGCGGTCGCCGACGAGCATTAGGCCGCACGGAGGTGCGCTCGGCGAGCCGGCACCGTTCAGGCGGCGATCACCCCTTCGGAAGGAGCTGCTCCCGTACCTGGCGACGGAGCACCTTGCCGATGAGCGACTTCGGCAGTTCGTCGACGACGACGATGCGACGCGGGACCTTGTAGGGCGTCAGGATGCCGCGCGCGAACGCCCGCACCGCCTCAGCGTCGAACGCGCCGGGCGTCGTCGGGACCACCGCGGCGACGACCTCCTCACCGGAGTGCTCATTCGGCAGGCCGACGACGGCGACGTCAGCCACGTCGGGGTGCTGGCGCAGCACGTTCTCGACCTCGGTGGGCGCGACATTGAAACCGCCCGTGATGATCAGTTCTTTGATCCGGTCGACGATGCGGACGAACCCGGCGTCATCGATCGTGACGATGTCTCCCGTGCGGAACCACCCGTCGACGAAGACTTCGTCGGTCGCTTCGGGCTTGCCGTAGTAGCCGGAGAACACCTGCGGTCCTCGAACCAGCAGTTCGCCGCGTTCGACGTCGCGGCGCGGGTCGTCGGGGTCGACGACACGACACTCGGTGCCGGGGAGCGGAAGACCGACCGTCCCGGCGACGCGGTTGTCGGCGACGGGGTTCGCCATGAGGACGGGGGAGCACTCGCTCAGACCGTATCCCTCGACCAGGTATCCGCCCGTGGCCTTCTCGAAGGGGACGACCAGATCGTGCGGCAGCGCCATCGCGCCGGAGATCGCCACGTCGGTGCCGTGGAGCGAGATGCCCTTCGCCTGCGCCGCGGCGAGGAGCCGCTCCGCGATCGGCGGAACCAGGGGCAGGAAGGTCGCGGGGTGCTTCTTCGTCACAGCCAGGACCAGATCGGGATCGAACTTGGGGAACAGCACCAGTCGCGCCCCCATCGACATGGCGAACGTGAGGCACAGAGTGAGCCCGTAGGCGTGGAACATCGGCAGGACGGCATAGACAACGCACCCTTCGCCCCGCACGATCTGCGGCACCCACGCGCGCGCTTGCGCGGCGTTGGCGAGGAGATTCGCGTGCGTCAGCATGGCACCCTTGGGGGTACCGGTGGTGCCGCTCGTGTACTGGATGATCGCCAGGTCGGCCGACGAGGGACGCGGGTGCGTCTCGGGCAGCGGCGCGCGACGCACGAGGTCGGCCCAGGGGGTGGCGTCCCGCGTCTTCTCGGTGAGTGCCGCCCGCGACTCTCGGGCCTTCGCGATCGGGAGGCGAAGCGCCAGGCGCATGCGGAACGGCATCGCTTCTGTCACGTCGACCGACACGAGCGTCGTCAGCCGCAGGTCGGCGGGGAAGTCCTGCACCGTGCGCACGACCTTGCTCCAGACGATGGCGTGCTTCGCGCCGTGGTCTTCGAACTGCTTCCGCAGCTCGCGAGCGGTGTAGAGCGGGTTGTGCTCGACGACGACGGCGCCGAGCCGCAGGACGGCGTAGAACGCAACGATGTGCTGCGGGCAGTTCGGCAGCACGATCGCCACCGGGTCGCCGGCGCGCACGCCGTGAGCGGCCAGCGCGCCTGCGACGCGCGCGATCTCGGCGGACATCTCGGCGTACGTCGTCTCTCGTCCGAAGAACTGGAGCGCCGGAGCGTCGGGATAGTCGCGGGTCGAGGCATCGACGATGTCGACGAGCGACCCGGTCTGGGGCTCGAGGTCCTCGGGGACACCGGCGGCGTAGCTGTGGGTCCAGGGACGGGGCGGATCGAAGCTGGTCACCGGGCCAGCCTAGGGCGAGGCATGTCGCGCGGGGCGTTGTTCACAGCCGCGATCCGTGTCCACAGGATTTCGGAGGCGAATCGACCGTTCCTCCCCAGGCGTGTCCCGCTCGGCGACTCTCCCCGGCCATGCCGGTCGCGAGCGCAGGGCGAACACGACGCGAACTAGGATCGGAGGGTGTCTGAAATCACTCCTGATCTCGTGCGCCATCTCGGTGTGCTCGCCCGGATCCAGTTGAGCGACGAGGAGGTCCAGAGCCTCACCGGCCAGCTGGATGCCATCGTCGACAACATCGCGAAGGTGTCCGAGGTGGCGACCCCCGAGGTCGTCGCGACGAGCCACCCGATCCCGCTCGAGAACGTCTTCCGCCCCGACGCCGTGCAGCCGCAGCTGACGCGCGAGCAGGTGCTGCAGAACGCCCCCGACCAGGCAGACGGGCGATTCCGCGTGACCGCGATCCTGGGAGAAGAGCAGTGACCGATCTCACCCGCCTGACCGCGGCCGACTTGGCCGCGAAGATCTCGTCGTCCGAGGTGTCCAGCGTCGAAGCCACGCAGGCGCACCTCGACCGCATCGCCGCCGTTGATGGCGACGTCCACGCGTTCCTGCACGTCAGCGACCACGCCCTCGACGTCGCGGCTGACATCGACCGCCGTCGCGCCGCCGGTGAGCAGCTGCACGAGCTGGCCGGAGTGCCGCTCGCGGTGAAGGACGTGCTCGTCACGACCGACATGCCCTCCACCAGCGGTTCCAAGATCCTCGAGGGCTACATGTCGCCCTACGACGCCACGGTCGTCGCTCGTTCCCGTGCCGCCGGTCTCGTGCCGCTCGGGAAGACCAACATGGACGAGTTCGCGATGGGCTCGTCCACGGAGTTCTCCGCCTACGGTCCCACCCGTAACCCCTGGGATCTCGACCGCATTCCGGGTGGTTCCGGCGGTGGCTCGGCGGCAGCCGTCGCCGCCTTCGAGGCACCCCTGGCCCTCGGCTCCGACACCGGCGGGTCGATCCGTCAGCCCGCCCACGTCACCGGAACGGTCGGCGTGAAGCCCACCTACGGCGGGGTCAGCCGCTACGGCGCGATCGCCCTGGCCTCGAGCCTCGACCAGGTCGGTCCGGTCACCCGCACCGTGCTCGACGCTGGCCTGCTGCACGACGTGATCGGCGGGCATGACGCGAACGATTCCACTTCGTTGTCGGACGCGTGGCCCTCATTCGCCGCGGCCGCCCGAGAGGGGGCGACCGGTGAGGTCCTGAAGGGCCTGAGAGTGGGCGTCATCCGCGAGCTCGACGACCGCGGCTTCCAGAAGGGCGTGTCGGACTCGTTCCGCGCCTCGCTGGCTGCCATGGAAGCCCAGGGCGCCGAGATCGTGGAGATCAACGCGCCTCACTTCGAGTACGGAGTCGCCGCGTACTACCTGATCCTTCCCGCCGAAGCATCGAGCAATCTCGCGAAGTTCGACTCGGTGCGATTCGGTCTCCGCGTGACCCCGCAGGGTGCCCCCACGGTCGAGAACGTCATGGCCGCGACGCGCGACGCCGGGTTCGGGCCCGAGGTCAAGCGCCGCATCATCCTCGGAACGTACGCGCTGTCCGCCGGCTATTACGACGCCTACTACGGCAGCGCGCAGAAGGTGCGCACGCTGATCCAGCAGGACTTCGACGCCGCTTTCGCGCAGGTGGACGTCATCGCGACGCCCTCGGCGCCGACGACGGCCTTCCGACTCGGCGAGAAGATCGACGACCCCCTGCAGATGTACCTCAACGACATCACCACGATCCCTGCCAACCTCGCGGGCGTCCCGGGTATCTCGATCCCCAGCGGCCTGGCCGAAGAAGACGGGCTGCCCGTCGGCATCCAGTTCCTCGCCCCGGCGCGGGAAGACGCGCGCCTGTACCGCGTCGGCGCGGCGCTCGAGGCGTTGCTCGTCGACCAGTGGGGCGCACCGCTCCTCGACAAGGCCCCCTCTCTCACCCTTCGACAGGCTCAGGGACCGAAAGCAGGAATGATCTGATGGCGAAAGATGCCCTGATGGACTTCGACGAGGCGCTCGAGATGTTCGAGCCCGTCCTCGGTTTCGAGGTGCACGTCGAGCTCAACACCGCGACCAAGATGTTCTCGTCGGCGCCGAACCCGGCGAACGAGGCGAACCACGGCGCCGAGCCGAACACGCTCGTCGCGCCGGTCGACATGGGGCTCCCCGGCGCCCTGCCGGTCGTCAACGCCGAAGCGATCCGTTCGTCGATCAGCCTGGGCCTCGCCCTCGGCTGCTCGATCGCACCCTCGAGCCGCTTCGCGCGAAAGAACTACTTCTACCCCGACCTCGGCAAGAACTATCAGATCTCGCAGTACGACGAGCCGATCGCGTTCGAGGGATCGGTCGAGGTCGAGCTCGAAGACGGCACGATCGTCACCGTGCCGATCGAGCGCGCCCACATGGAGGAAGACGCGGGCAAACTCACCCACATGGGCGGCGCGACCGGTCGCATCCAGGGCGCCGAGTACTCGCTCGTCGACTACAACCGGGCCGGTGTGCCGCTCGTCGAGATCGTCACCAAGCCGATCTTCGGTGCGGAGCACTCCGCCCCCGCCCTCGCCAAGGCGTACGTCGCGACGATTCGCGACATCGTTCGCGGTCTCGGCATCTCGGAGGCGCGCCTGGAGCGCGGAAACCTCCGCTGCGATGCGAACGTGTCGCTGCGGCCGCGCGGCCAGGAAAAGCTCGGCACCCGCACCGAGACGAAGAACGTGAACTCGATGCGCTCTGTCGAGCGCGCCGTGCGGTACGAGATCCAGCGCCAGGCCGCGATCCTCGCCAAGGGTGGCACCATCACGCAAGAGACGCGGCACTGGCACGAAGACACCGGACGTACCTCTCCCGGTCGACCGAAGTCGGATGCCGACGACTACCGCTACTTCCCGGAGCCCGACCTGCTCCCCGTGGTGCCTGCGCCCGAACTGATCGAGGAGCTCCGAGCGGCGCTCCCCGAGCCTCCCGCCGCGCGTCGGCGTCGGCTCAAGGCCGAGTGGGGCTTCACCGACCTGGAGTTCCAGGACGTCGCCAACGGCGGGCTCCTCGACGCGGTGGCCGACACGATCGCCGCAGGGGCCGCCCCCGCGGCCGCGCGCAAGTGGTGGACGGGCGAGATCACCCGCGTCGCCAACGCGCAGGAGCGCGATGCGGCCGACCTCGTCTCGCCGGCGAACGTCGCGGCCCTTCAGAAGCTCGTGGATGCGGGCACGCTCACTGACAAGCTCGCCCGTCAGGTGCTCGAAGGCGTCATCGCCGGTGAGGGGACACCCGAAGAGGTCGTCGATGCGCGCGGGCTCGCCGTCGTCTCCGATGACGGTGCGTTGATCGCGGCGATCGACGATGCGCTCGCGGCACAGCCCGATGTCCTCGCGAAGATCCGTGATGGCAAGGTACAGGCCGCCGGCGCTGTCATCGGTGCGGTCATGAAGGCGATGAAGGGGCAGGCCGACGCCGCCCGCGTGCGAGAGCTCGTGCTGGAGCGCGCGGCCGCGCAGTAGAACCCCTCGCAGGACCCCGGATGCCACGATCCCGGCCGCGCACGCGCGGCGGGCCGTGGCATCCGTCGTTCTCCCGGTGTTGAGGCATCGCCAGCGTGACCGTCTCGATGTCGGAGGCCCGGGAGAGAATGGACGTATGGGACGCGGGGACGGCACGGGGCGCATCGTCTCGCCCCCCGACGCGGATGACACCGGCACCGGCATCCTGCACGTCGACATGGATGCGTTCTTCGCCTCGGTCGCTGTGCTCGACGACCCGTCCCTCGCCGGAAAGCCGCTCATCATCGGCGGATCCGAGGGTCGCGGCGTGGTGTCGAGCGCGTCCTACGAGGCTCGCCGCTATGGGGTGAAGTCGGCCATGCCGGTCGCTGTCGCGCTGAGACTGTGCCCGACCGCGATCGTCGTCAATCCTCCGTATCACCGGTACACCGAGATGTCGCGGCAGGTCATGGCGATCTTCCACGACGTCACGCCCCTCGTCGAGCCCCTCTCGATCGACGAGGCCTTCCTCGACGTGCGAGGAGCTCGACGCCTATGGGGGAGTCCGGGGCGGATCGCGCGCGATCTCCGCGCTCGGGTCCAGGCCGAGACCGGACTCACGTGCAGCATCGGCGTCGCCGCGACGAAGCACGTGGCGAAGATGGCGTCGACGATCTCCAAACCCGACGGGCTGCTCGTCGTCGCGGCGAGTCAGACCGAGGCCTTCCTGCGGCCGCGGTCCGTGCGCGCCCTCTGGGGAGTGGGCCCCAAGGCGGCCGAGTCTCTCGAGGCGCGCGGCATCCGTCTCGTCTCCGACATCCTGGACGCGCCACGGGCCGTGCTCGAGCAGGCACTGGGATCGGCGATGGCAGAGCGGGTCTGGCACCTCTCGCGCGGAATCGACGCCCGCGCGGTGCACACGGGGCGCACGGAGAAGAGCATCGGTCACGAAGAGACGTTCCACGCCGACATCTCCGACACCCGCACGCTCCACGTCGAGCTGCGCCGTCTCGCGGATCGGGTCGGCGCACGTCTGCGCGCGCAGCAGTACGAGGCGGGCACCGTGGCCATCAAGGTGCGCTTCAGCGACTTCACCACGGTGAGTCGCTCGCGCACCCTGTCCGAAGCGACCTCCGTCGGTCAACGCATCGGCGATGCGGCGATCGAGCTGTTCGACGCGATCGACCGTCGACAAGCGGTGCGACTCGTGGGCGTGCGCGGCGAGAAGCTCGCGCCGGCGACCATGGCCGCGACCCTGTGGGACGACGACGCCGAATGGCGCCGTGTCGAGGGCGCGCTCGACAGCGCCGTCGCCCGTTTCGGTCGCGGCGCCGTGACCCGCGGCTCGTTGCTCGGCCCCACCCGCGGCGGCGGGGCACTCCCGACCAACCCCCGCCCGACGTACGACCACTGACACGGTCCGCGCGACGGCGCAACACCCCTGGGCTCCGATGGACGTCGCGGGTACGGTGGGGACATGCCCAACATCGCATTGGAACTCGGCAAGCAGTCCACCAACTTCGGCGTCACGGCCGCGTACGGCGAGCAGCAGGACGTCGACGGCGTCCGTATCGTCCCGGTCGCGCTCACGTGGGCCGGTTTCGGCGGCGGATCCGATGAGCAGGGCAACGGCGGCGGTGGCGGTGGCGGCTACACCCTGCCGCTCGGCGCGTACATCCGTCGCGGCGACGACCTCCGCTTCGACCCGAACATCGTGTCGCTGCTCGCCGTCGCCGTTCCGTTCGTGTGGGTCGCGGGTCGCGCGCTCAGCCGTGTCATCCGCGCCCTCAAGAAGTAACGCGGACGACGTCGACGAGGCTCTCGCCGCGGCCACGTCCGCGGTGTTCGAGCGCGTGCGCGCGGTCGCCGCAACCAACCCGGTGATCGTCATCGATGGGCGCAGCGGAGCAGGGAA
This sequence comes from Microbacterium sp. NPDC086615, assembly GCF_040686055.1. NCBI lineage: Bacteria > Bacillati > Actinomycetota > Actinomycetes > Micrococcales > Microbacteriaceae > Microbacterium > Microbacterium sp. NPDC086615. Next base: position 5,626 of record NZ_JBFBJJ010000012.1, on the reverse strand, counting down.
GAGCTCTCTCGCACGCCGTCTCGTCTCGGCCTGGCCGCTGAGAGGACGCGTGCAGCTCGTCGCGCTCGACGATGTCTATCCCGGTTGGGACGGTCTCGCCGCCGGCTCGACGTACGCGTGCGAGATGATCTTGACCCCGCACGCGAAAGGCGCTGTGGGGGTGTGGCAACGCTGGAACTGGGATGCCGGCGAGCGTGCGGAAGCCTACGCCGTCGATCCGTCCCTCCCGCTCGTCGTCGAAGGAGCGGGCGCTTTGACGCCGGAGACCGCGCGATTGGCGGACGTCGCCGTGTGGGTCGATGCGCCGTCGCCCTCGCGTAAACATCGAGCTCTCGAGCGAGACGGCGATACGTATCGTCCGCACTGGGAGCGTTGGGCGGCGCAAGAGGACCGGCACATCGAGCAGAACGGCCCGGTGTCGCTCGCGACCCTGTTCGTGCGGGTGCCGTAAACCGGACGCGCTGACCCCGACGTTTGCAAGCGCTTGGACAGTGGCGCGTCCGGTGGCTTCGACGAGCTCAGCCACCTCGGTAATGTCGCGTCCGGAAGCTTCGACGAACTCAGCCACCCGGGCTGACGCCCCGGTGTCTGAGTCGTCAGGTCCCTGAGCTCGTCGGAGGGACCGGGTCGCGCGACGACGCTCAGCGGCGGTCGAGTGCGGTGACGAGACCGTCGAGGCGATAGCCGATCCAGTCGTAGATCCCGAAGCGCGGATCATCGGGCTGATGATCGTCTTCGCTGTGGATGCCGAGGCGTGTCGCCATCACGAGACGCACCGCCGACAGGGTCCGCATCCACGACAGGGCCTCGTCTTCGCCGAGAGCGATGGTCAGGGTGGCATCCGGGTCGCCGTGGTCATGCGCCCCGCCGTCCATGCCGAGGGTGCGGAGGATGACCTCCGCGTCGGCGGCACGTCGACCGAGCAGGTCGTCGCCGGTCAGCCGACGGAACTCCCGTGTCGCTTCCTCATCATCGGGATACGCATCCGGCAGCAGGCGTGCGACGGCAGGGTCGTCACTGCGCTGCGTGTCCGTCACGACGTCACGGAACTGCCCGACGATGCCGGCGAGGTGAAGGGCCTCGAGACCGCTGATCTCGAGGACGACGATCTTGTCGCTCACGCGGGTTCCTTCCGAACTGTCGCCCACAGGCCGTAATCGTGCATGGCATGCGCGTGTGCTTCCATCACCTCGCGGGGGCCGCGGGCAACGACCGCGTGGCCGTCGTGGTGCACGGCGAGCATGAGCTGCTCGGCCGTCGCGGCGTCGAAGCCGAAGTAGGTGCGGAACACGTGGCTGACATAGCTCATGAGGTTCACGGGGTCGTTCCACACCACCGTTTGCCACGACGAGGGCGGAACGGCAGTGAGCTCGGTGTCGTCGACGACGTCGAGATCGGGGGTGGCCACCGTCGGCATCATGCCCACCCCAATTCGTGCAGGCGCGCATCGTCGATGCCGTAGAAGTGGGCGATCTCGTGGACCAGGGTCGTGTGGATCTCGTCGCGGAGCTCCTGCTCGTCGGAGCAGGCTGCGAGGTGCGGCTCGCGGTAGAGGATGATGCGGTCGGGAAGCTCGCCTACGCCGTATCGGTCGCGCTCCGTCAACGCCCAACCGTCATACAGCCCGAGAAGATCGAGCGATCCGTCCTCAGGCCGGTCTTCCACGACGAACACGACGTTGTCCAAGCCCTCGACCATGTCGTCGGGGAGCTGGTCGAGCTCGTTGACGACCAACGCCTCGAACTGTTCGGCGTCGAGACGGAGCGCGACGCCGGAACCCGCGTCTTCGCTCATGTCATCTCCTGAAAGTCGCCGCTCGGGCAATTCTACGGTCGATCGGCTCGAGCCCCGACGAAAGACGAAGGCCCGTCGAGATTCTCGACGGGCCTTCAAGGGAGTGGGGTGGCTAACGGGACTTGAACCCGCGACCCCCGCGACCACAACGCGGTGCTCTACCAACTGAGCTATAGCCACCATGTGTCTGCCGCAGCGGACAACTGAACAATTATGTCACACGTGGTGAGCGAACGACGACACGGCCGAGGACGCGATCGTCTTTGCCTCGTCGCTCGTGGGACCTGGCTGAGGGACGAACACGGCCTCGCGATAGTAGGCGAGCTCACGGATGGACTCGAGGATGTCGGCGAGCGCCCGGTGTCCGCCGTTCTTCGCCGGTGCGTGGATGTACGCCCGCGGATACCACCGGCGGGACAGCTCTTTGATGCTCGAGACGTCGACGTTTCGATAGTGCAGCCAGCGATCGACGCGCGGCATGTATTTGGCCAGGAACATGCGGTCGGTGCCGATGGTGTTGCCCGCGAGGGGGGCCTTTCCCTCGACCGGCGCGAACCGCTGGATGTATTCCAACGCCTGGAACTCGGCATCCGCGAGGCTCACCCCGTGGGGGATCTCTTCGAGGAGTCCGGACGAACGGTGCATCTCGGTGACGAACTCGCCCATGTTCTCCATCGCCGAAGCGTCGGGCTTGATCACGATGTGGAAGCCGGGGTCGAGCACGTTGAGCTCGAAGTCGGTGACGACGACGGCGATCTCGACCAGCTCATCGACCGCGAGGTCGAGGCCCGTCATCTCGCAGTCGATCCAGACGAGCCGGTCATTCGTGGAGGCGCCTACCATCCCTCCAGTCTAGTGAGGGGGTCCGACACCGGAGCCGAGTCCCCCAGACACGATTCGAACGTGTGACCGGCGGATTAGAAGGCCGCTGCTCTATCCACTGAGCTACTGGGGGTCGTGCACCAGGATATCTCCGCCGTCCGGCCCCATCGCACCGACTTGCGTCGATGCCCTGGCCGCGGGCGGCGGACAGAGGTACTCTGCCGCCATCGAGAGCAAAGGAGCACTCATGTCCGAAACGGTGACGCGACGCCTCTGGGTCGCATACGGGCCCGCGGGTGTCGTCGGCAAGATCCAGAAGGATGCCGATGGCTACGGCGTGCATATGGCGGGGAAGGACGAGCCGCTGGGCGTCTACCCCACGATGGAGATCGCGAAGAACGCTCTGCACTCGCACCTGAAGCCCGGGAGCGACTGGCCAGAGTTCCGCGAGCACTGAACAGAGCTCCCCGCGCGCAGCCTCGGACGGGCGGCGCGCGGGGACTCTCTCGTTGCACGTGCGCGGGCACCGTCACACGTGCGCGGGCGCGAGGACCTTGTCGCGCGTGGCCAGCAGAGGCAGGGCCACGTGGACCAGTGGCCCGATGCCGAGGGCGAAGACCACGGTTCCGATCCCCACGGTGCCGCCGAGGATCCATCCGAGGACGAGCACGGTTCCCTCGACACCGAGCCGACAGGCCCAGATCGGCCAGCCGAAGCGCGCGTGGAGACCTGTCATGAGCCCGTCGCGCGGGCCGGGACCGAAGCGGGCGCCGATATAGAGACCGGATGCCGCCGCCACGACGACGACACCTGCCACGAGCATGAGTGCTTGGAGCCACCACGCGTCGGGGTGCGGGAGGAATCCCAGAGCGATCTGCATACTCGTGCCGACCAGCAGGATGTTGGCGACCGTACCGACCCCGGGCTTCTGGCGCAGGGGGATCCACAGGAGGAGAACGCCGAGTCCCACGATGTTGGTGATCCATCCGACGCCGATTCCGGTGACGCGCGAGAGTCCCTCCGCGAAGACCGTCCAGGGGTCGACCCCGAGCCCGGCTGCGACCGTGAGCGCACAGCCGAAGCCGTAGGCGATCAGGCCAACGAGGAGACGAAGAATGCGCTCGGACATGAGGAAATCCAATCAGGGAATTGGCTTTTGCGCGTAATGCCAATTCGTCTATCGTGGCCTCATGGATTCCCGGATCTCGGCACGCGCTCTGGCGGAAGCCCTGGGCGGCTGGCGGGGCAACGGACCCGCCTACGAAGCTCTCGCGGATGCCGTACGGCTGCTCTGCCTCGACAACCGCATCGCTCCCCGGACGGCCCTGCCGGCGGAACGTGAACTCGCCGCGGCGCTGTCGCTGAGCCGGACCACCGTCGCGGCCGCGTATCGAAGTCTTCGCGACACGGGCCACATCGAAAGCCTGCGGGGGAGTGGGAGCGTGACACGCCCCCTACCGCGGAACGATCCCGGGGGCCTGGCGGCCGCGACGGACGCGATAGATCTGCAGCAGGCCAGCCCCGCCGCATGGCCCGGTCTGCCCGCGGTCATCAGCGAGGTGCTCCAGGATGCCAGCGCCATCGTCGCCCGTTCCGGATACGACGTGGTCGGGTCGCTCGCTCTCCGTGAGGCGATCGCGGATCGATACCGGCGACGCGGGGTGCCGACCACAGCCGACCAGATCCTCGTCACGACGGGCGCTCAGAGTGCGATCCACCTCGCGGCATCCGTGCTTCTCAATCGCGCGGACCGTGTGTTGATCGAGACGCCGACCTACCCGCACGCAGCGGAGGCTTTCCGATACGTGGGCGCCCGCCTGGTCGGGGTGCCGGTCTCGACGACGGACGGGTGGGACCTCGACCGGGCAGCGCAGACCTTCGCGCGGACTCTGCCCTCTCTCGCGTACCTCATGCCGGACTTCCAGAACCCGACGGGTCGCTCGATGTCTCCCGAGGAAGTGGATGTGTTCGTGGGGGGTGCCGAGATGACCGGCACCTTCCTCGTCCTGGATGAGACCACGGCGGACCTCGACATCGACCGACCGGGTCGTGCCACGCATTTTCCCGAGTCCGATCTGGTGATTCGCATCGGCTCGCTGGGCAAGACGGTCTGGGGCGGGTTGCGCGTCGGGTGGATTCGCGCCGAAACGGACATCGTCCGCCGCTTGGCCAGCGGTCGGCCGGTTCACGATCTGGGCACGCCCGAACTCGAACAGGCCGTCGCCACGCTGCTCGTTCCCCGCCTCGACGAGATCGTCGTCCAGCGGGGAGATCTGCTCCGCGCCGGGCGCGACGCCCTGGTGCGCGCCCTGCGCTCGACCTTCGCCGACTGGGAGATCCCCACCCCGCACGGAGGGGTGTCGCTCTGGCTCGGGATCGGCGAGCCCGTCAGCACGCCCCTCGTCATGAACGCCCGCTCTCGCGGTCTCCTCCTCTCGGCCGGATCGCGGTTCGCGACCGAGGGCGGACACGATCGGCGACTGCGGATGCCGTTCACCGCCCCGCCGGCCACTCTCGATCGCGCAGTCGACCTGCTCGGGGCGGCGTGGGCGGACGTCCGCGCCGAGGGCCGGACGTCACGCCTCGGCGAGCTCACCGCGCTGGTGTGAGGCGCTCCGCCACCGCCCCGAAAGCAGGTCATCGCGCGTAGCGAAGACATTCGAGAGCCTCGGCCGCGGACCAGAACTCGCCGAGCCGTCGGAAGGCGCCGGACGCGGAGTGGAACCGCTCGGCGGCATATCGCCAGCCGCGCTCGGACGCCGTGGCCCGAACGTGCCCCACAACGACTCCGCGTCGGTCGGCGATGCGCCACAGACCAGCGGCGACATGGGTCGCTGCGCCCCACCCGGCCGGACGCGGTGCCGGAGCGAGGTCGTTCCACAGTGTGGTGCTCATGCGGGGAAATCTACGACCGACCTCCGACGTTGAGACTGATAGTGCTTCGTTCGGGTCTGACTCAGCCACCGACTGACTTTGTGTCTTTGTAATGATCGGTCGGCTCGGGCGAGGT
>NZ_JBFBJJ010000011.1:46379-147678 GCF_040686055.1 Microbacterium sp. NPDC086615 | reverse complement strand
TCCTGCCCGCTTACTACACACCGCATCCACTCCCTCAACCATACCAATCTCAGCACATTTCCTCCTCCCAACACCTCCCCCCCCCCCGCGCTTCTCTCTTTCCAGCCCGGCCCCGCCCGGCCCCGCTCGGCTCCCTGCACGAGGTGCGGCCACAGCGAAACGCGCACGCTCCACCCTCGCGCACACGCCCCGCTCGCCCGCATGCGCCCCACGAGCGATCGCTGCCCGGGACCGACGAGAGCAGCCCGCATCCCGCGTGAGGTCGGGCTGCCTCGCTCCGGACACATCGCTCCCCCCGGCCGCCGGCGAACGGCCACGTCGGCGCCCTTCATCTCGGTTGCACGCGACCGCGGACGGCGGGCGGGGGTACGCGTGCCCAAATCTTCGCGTGGGTCGAGCGAACCCCTGCACACAGAAAAGCACCCCGGTGCTCCGCAAAGGAGCACCGGGGTGCTTTCACTCAGTCGTGCTTAGCGCTCGACGCGACGCAGGCGACGGTAGCCGAGAGCACCGACTCCACCGAGCAGGAGCGCAACGGCACCCCAGGCCAGCGGAGCCGGGTCACCCATACCGGTGACGGGCAGCTTGCCGCCGCCGTTACCCCCACCGGCGGGGCCGGGGGTCGCGGTCGGCGAGGGGGTCGGCGCCGGAGCAGCCGCCACCGCGAAGCTCACCGAAGCGGAGCTCGAAACGCTGTCGATCGTCTGGGTGGCGACGACCGTGTAGGCGCCCTCACCGAGAGCGTTCTTCAGCGCGACGGACCACTTGCCGTCCTTGACCGTAGCCTGACCCACCTTGGCGTCGTTGACGGTGACCGACACGACGGCCCCATTCACACCGGTGCCCGAGACGGAGGTCGGGATGGCGTCACCGCTGTAGGTGGCACCGTCCTGGATACCCGTGATGGTGGGAGCGGCGGGAGCAACGGTGAACGACGAGGTCGCCTCAGCCGAGGTCTGGCCGTCACGTGCCTGCGAGGCGGTCACGGTGTAGTTGCCGTAGCCGAGGTCGGCCTCGACCGACCAGGTGCCGTCAGCGGCGACCTTGGCGGTGCCGTCGACATCGCCCTCGACCGTGACCGTGGCGCCGGCGAGGCCGGTGCCCGAGATCGCGGTGACCTCGGTCTCGACGGTGGAGCCGTTGGCGGGCGTCGTGATGACCGGCGCCTCAGCCTTGACCTCGACGGAGGCGTCGACCTTCGACGACTTGTTGTAGCCGTTGACCGCGGTCATCGAGAAGGCGAACGTGCCGAGCTTGTCGGGCGCGTTGAACGTCCAGTTCCCGTTGCCGTCGACGGGCACGTCGAACGTGTCACCCGAAGCGGGCGTGACCTTCAGCGTGGTGCCGGCCGGGGCAGTACCCGTGATGGGAGCGCCGACGCCGACCGTGCCGCCGTTGGCGGGCGAGGTCAGAGCGGGGTCGTCGATCTTGATGGCGACGGTGTAGCCACCGGTCTGGGCGAGACCCTGCTGGAGGTCAGCGGCCCACATCCAGGTGCCGGACTCCGTACCACCGGAGACGAGACCGACGGCGGTGTTGCCCTGGATGACAGCGCCACCCGAGTCGCCGGGGGCACCGACGCGCTGGTCGCTGACGACGGCGAAGCCGTAGACCCAGCGGAACGTTCCGTCGGGCTTGCCGATGCGCGACCAGCCCTCGACCGCGTCGACGGTACCGGTGGTGAAACCGGTGGTGCGACCCGACTTCGAGGCGGCCTGGCCGACCTGGGCCGAGCCCACGGCGCGCACGTCGATGGTCGACGCAGCGAGGTCTTCCGACGAAGCCGTCTTCCAGTCGGTGACCTTCGGAAGAAGGTCGAGGTCATCGTTGGTCACGTCGATGGTCGAGATGTCGACCGAGTTGACGTCGCCTTCCGAACCCTGCGAGTTGTCGGAGCCACCGAACTGCCAGAACGACAGCGAGCCGAGCGGCGCCATTTCCTCAGAGGTGTTGCCACCGCCGGCGGGGTCGGTGCTGGGGACGGTCAGGATGCTGCGGTCGATGACGCCGTCGACGGCGCAGTGACCGGCGGAGATGACCGCGGGGTCGCCCTTCGGGGTCCAGCCGCTGAACCCGACCGAGCAGTAGCCGCCGTTGGACGGGTCGGACGACTCGTAACCCAGGTACCCGGCGCCACCCACGACGTCGTTCTCGGCCAGAGCCGAGAACTCGCTGTCGATGTGCTGGACCTTGACGTTCGACTTGGTCTGGACGAAGGACTTGGCCTCGCCCTCCAGGTTCGACTCGTCAGCGGTGGTGAACACGACCACGTTGCCCTCGCCGTCCTTGGCGACAGCCTGGACCTGGTCGCCGCTGCTGAGCAGCTCGCGAGCGGTCGAGTCGAACTCAGGACCCGCCGTGGGTGCGATCGACTGATTGTCACCGGCGAAGGCCACCGCGGGGGCCAGAAGGCCGGTCGCAGTGAGCGCGAGAGCGGCGGACGCAGCGACCCACCCCGTGCGCTTCATGTTTCTTGTCATCGTCTCATCTCGTGTGTGTCGGTGGAACGACGCGCGAAACGGTCGGGGATCGCGTTCGGGCCCCCACCCACCTCACAGCGTCGACGGCAACCCTACGATGAGCTGAGCATTGCTTGTGAGGATCTTTCGTATTTTGGCCGATGATGAGGAAAATCTCATTTTCAATTCACCTTTGCCCAATGCATCGCATCGATTTCATTGGCCGGCGTATTGCTTGCGAGAAAGGCCGCGAATTCCACAAGAATGAACCGGGGATGAGGCCTGCGATCCCCACTCCGCGCACCGCGGTTCACGAGGCGACGACGGACGCGACGGCCACCTCGATGCCGTCGCCGTGACCCGCATAGAATCAGTTGAAGCCGCGCGGCTACACGCGCCCGGCGATTGCCGACCGTGCCGCCACCCGCGGTGCGGCCACCTACCGCTCAGGAGCACCGTGCCCGACACCACGCCCCGTCTCGTCGCCTTCGACCTCGACGACACGCTCGCCCCGTCCAAGACCGCGATCGATCCCCGTATCGGCGACCTGTTGCTCGCTCTCGCGGAACGCGTGGAGGTCGCGATCATCTCCGGCGGCCAACTGCAGCAGTTCCGGTCCCAGGTGGTCGAGAGATTGCCGCAGACGGATGCGTCCCTCCTCGAGCATCTCCACCTCATGCCCACGTGCGGAACCCAGTACTACCGCCTCGACGCCGACGGCATCCAGACCGTCTACGCCCACTCCCTCACCGAAGACGAGAAGGCCCGGGCGCTGTCCGCCGTCCGCGAGGAGGCCGAGCGTCTCGGCCTCTGGGAAGCCGAACCGTGGGGCGAGATCCTCGAGGACCGCGGCTCTCAGATCACCTTCTCGGCTCTCGGTCAGAGCGCGCCGCTCGACGCGAAGATGGCGTGGGACCCGACCGGGGAGAAGAAGAACAGCCTTCGCGAGGCCGTCGCGGCCCGCATCCCCGACCTCGAGGTCCGCTCCGGCGGATCGACCTCGGTCGACATCACCCACCGCGGCATCGACAAGGCCTACGGCATGCGCCAGCTGGCCGATGCGACCGGCATCCCCCTCGACGACATGCTCTTCGTCGGCGACCGCCTCGACCCGGACGGCAACGACTACCCCGTGCTCGCCATGGGCGTCGCCTGCCACGCGGTCCACGGCTGGGAGGACACGGCCGACTACCTCGACGCCCTCATCCCGACGCTGCCGGTCCGCGCCCAGGTCTGACGCCCGCACCATTCGACGAACGCCGCCTCGATCGCGAGGCGGCGTTCTTCGTCGTCGGGATCCGCGGTGAAGCTCAGAGGATCTGCCCGATCGGTTCGCGCTTCTCCGCCTGGAACCGATCCTCTGTGCGGCCGTACGCCCAGTAGCCCGACAACGAGACCTGCGCGCGAGGCAGACCCCAGCGCCCGAAGACCACATCTCGCAAGCCCTTCATGGCCTCACGCTCACCGTGCGCGAACACGTGACCGCGTCCCGCCGGAGGGGTCCATCCGGCAACCGCGTCGACGAGCGCGTGCGTCGTCCCCGCCGGCGCCGTGCCCCGGTGGATCCACTCGACGAGAACCCCCTCCGGAGCGGAGAGCGGCACGTGCTCGTCGGGCCCCTGCACCTCGAGGAAGGCGACACCCACGGCATCCGGGGACAGAGCCTCGAGAGCGGCGGCGATCGCCGGGATGGCGGACTCGTCTCCGGCCAGAAGGTGCCAGTCCGCTTCCGGGTCGGGCGCGTACCCTCCTCCCGGCGACGAGACGACCAGACGCTCCCCCGGCTGTGCCCGCGCCGCCCAGGGGCCTGCCAAACCCTCGTCGCCGTGCACGACGAAGTCGATCGCGAGCTCGTCGCCGACGACCTCTCGAACCGTGTAGGTCCGCGTGACGGGAAGGTCTTCGGGGGCCAGGGTGTCCCGCAGCGCCGCAAGATCGTACGGCGGCTCCAGACCGAGCTCCGGCTTCACGAACGTGATCTTGACGTATCGGTCGGTGTAGGGACTCTCGCGGAACACCGACAGGTCGGCTCCCCGCGCCCGGATGCGAACCAGATGCGGTGTGATCCGCTCGGTGGCGACGACCTCGAGCACGTGCTGCGGGCGGGGCGGTCGAACAGGGCGATCGGTCATGGAAGTCCTCTCTCCGGGCGGGTACCGACGGGCGCGGTGTCGACGTTCGCCGCGGGGACGCTCTCGTCGTCGACGGGCGCCCCCAACTCCTGGGCGACCTGACGGAAGTATCCGGCGATATGTCCGCGGACGGCATCTCGCGCCGCGGCGCCGTCCCCGCGACCCACCGCCGCGACGATGTCGCGGTGCTCGCTCCGCAACCGCCGTGCGGTCGTCGTCCAGTCGCTCATCCGAGCGGCGCCGAGCTGGGTGTACGACTCGATGGAGCTGCGCAGTCCCGCCATCATCGCCGCGACGACCGCGTTGCCGGACGCCTCGGCGAGCGCTTGGTGCAGCCGTGCGTCGAGCGCGAGGAACTCTTCCGGCGAGAGCTCGCCCGCGTCCATGGCATCCAGGATCTCGTGGACCTCGGCGAGGTCGGCCGCAGGCTCCGCCGCGAGACGCTCCACGACATCGCCCTCGAGCACGACGCGCGTGCGCACGACGTCGGCGATGGGGAAACCGTTCGCGGCGACCTGCAACCGCAGGAAAGCGGCGAGTCCGCCGCGCGGAGTGGTGACGATCATCGCCCCCGCGCTCGGGCCTGACCCGGTCGCGGTTCGCACCACCCCGAGAACCTCGAGAACGCGAATGGCTTCGCGGACGCTCGAACGGCCCACGCCGAGGACCGCCGCCAGCTCTCTCTCGGGCGTCAGTCGATCGCCGGGAGACAGGCGCCCGTCGCGCAGGTCCGCCTCGATCCGCTCGAGGACGACCTGCCACGCGCGCGGTGCGGTGTCCGGCATGGCATCCCCTGTTCCGTCCGATCGAGCTGGTGTGGCCGGACCACATCAGCCTATGCGCCGATGATCAGGCGTCGGCGGGCGTGGCGTAGCCGGAGGGGTTCGTCGTCTGCCAGTTCCAGTAGTCGCGGCAGGCGTCGTCGATCGTGAGACGCGTGCGCCAGCCCAGCACCTCGGCCGCCTTCGTGGGGTCGCAGTACGTCGCGGCGACGTCACCCGGGCGGCGGGCGAGGATGCGCTTGGGCAGTTCGTGGCCCACGGCCTTCTCGAACGAGGCCACGAGCTCGAGGACGCTCACCGGACGACCCGTGCCGAGGTTGAACACCTGGTGCCCCGGCTGCGCCTGCTCGAGCGCCGCGACGTGCCCCTCGGCGAGGTCGACGACGTGGATGTAGTCGCGCAGACCCGTTCCGTCGGGGGTGTCGTAGTCGTCGCCGAAGACGCCGACCTCGTCGAGCGTTCCGATCGCGACCCGCGAGACGTAGGGCATGAGATTGTTCGGGATGCCGGCCGGGTCTTCGCCGATCAGGCCGGACGGGTGCGCACCGACCGGGTTGAAGTAGCGCAGCACCGTCACGTTGAGCTCGGGGTTCACGCGGGCGACGTCGGCGAGGACGACCTCGTTCATGCGCTTCGACTTGCTGTACGCGTTCGAGAGGTCGATGCTCGTCGTCGACTCTTCGGTGAACGGCAGGTCGGCCGGGTCGGAGTACACGGTCCCGGTGGACGAGAACACGAACGACCGGATGCCGTGCGCCAGGCCCACGCGAAGGAGCGCGAACGTGGTGTCGAGGTTGTTGGAGTAGTACTCCAGGGGCTTCTGCGTGGACTCCCCCACCGCTTTGAAGGCGGCGAGGTGGATGATCGCGTCGATGGGTCCGTGCGCCTCGAAGGCAGCAGAGACGACCCCGTCATCGGCGGCGTCGCCGATGACGAGCGGCGCGGGCTTGCCCGTGATGCGCTCCACGCGCTCGGCGGCGACCTCGTGAGTACCGGACAGGTCGTCGAGGAGGACGACATCGTGGCCGGCTTCGAGGAGAGCGACGGCCGTGTGGGTTCCGATGTAACCGGCACCGCCGGCCAGGAGTACGCGCATACTCCCAGGCTATCGTTCGGCGCCGACGTCCCCGGTCCGTCCGATCGTCGGGTCGTCGAGTGCTGACTTGCGCCATCTGCACACCGGACCGGATCCCCTGCGGGCATATGCCGCAAATCAGCCTCCGACGAACTCCTGGCCCAGGGGCGGCGCGCCCGGCGAGCCAGGGACGGCGTCCGGCGTCTCAGCGTCCGTCGAGACGGCCGCCGGACTCGCGCAGGTAGCACGCCGCGCACATCGACTCGTACGTGACCTCGCCCTGGATCTGCCCCTCGTCGATCGCCACCTGATCGCCGTCGAAGACGAAGCGCCCGCCCACCAACCGCGCGTTGAAGATCGCCTTGCGTCCGCACCGGCAGATGGTCTTGAGCTCCTCGAGGCTGTGCGCGATCTCCATGAGCCGCGCCGACCCCGGGAAGGCCTCCGTGCGGAAATCGGTACGGATGCCATAGGCGAGCACCGGCACGTCGTCGAGCACCGAGATACGCAAGAGGTCGTCGACCTGCGCCGGGGTGAAGAATTGCGCCTCGTCGACCAGGAGCGAGGCGACGGGGTCGGGGCCGGCAGCCGCGGCGAACACCGCGCGCAGGTCGTCGTCGGGGCCCACGAGGAAGTCGACCGGGCGGCTCACGCCCAAGCGGCTTTCGATCTGGTCGACGCCCTTGGTGTCGATCTCGGGCTTGGCGAGCAGCACGCGCTGTCCGCGTTCCTCGTAGTTGTACGCCGCCTGCAGCAGGGCCGTCGACTTGCCCGAGTTCATCGCTCCGTAGCGGAAGTACAGCTTCGCCACGGGATCAGGGGTTGATCTTCAGCGCCTGGGCCGTGGCATCCAGTTCTCGGCGCGCCGCCTCGGGGTGGGTGTTGAGCGACTCGCCGTAGCTCGGGATGAGCTCGCGCAGACGCGGCTCCCACTCGGGCATGCGTTCGGGGAAGCACGTCTTGATCAGGCCGAGCATGATCGACACCGCCGTGGACGCGCCCGGGGACGCACCGAGGAGACCGGCGATCGAGCGGTCGGAGGCCGTGATGACCTCGGTGCCGAACTGGAGCACACCGCCCTCGTCTTTGTCTTTCTTCATCACCTGAGCGCGCTGGCCCGCGTCGAGCAGCTCCCAGTCCTCGGCCTTCGCCGTCGGCATGAAGTCGCGGAGGCTGTCGACCTTCTTCGCGTGCGTCTTCAGGAGTTCGCTGATCAGGTACTTGATGAGACCCGGGTTGTCGACGGCGACCTTCAGCATGGGCAGGAGGTTGTGCGGGCGCACCTGCGTCACGATGTCGAGCATCGACCCGTTCTTGAGGAACTTGGGGCTGAACGTGGCGAAGGGCCCGAACAGCAGCGACGACTCCCCGTCGATCACGCGCGTGTCGAGGTGCGGCACCGACATGGGCGGGGCACCGACCGAGGCCTGCGAGTAGACCTTGGCGCGGTGCTTCGCGACGATGTCGGGGTTGGAGGTCTTGAGCCACTGCCCACCGATGGGGAACACTCCGTAGCCCTTGATCTCGGGGATGCCGGAGCGCTGCAGCAGCTTGAGCGCCCACCCGCCCGCACCCACGAAGACGAACGTCGCGTTGATGTAGCCGGGCGTGCCGCCGATCACGTGGCGGTAGGACACCTCCCACGAGCCGTCCTTCTGCTTCTTCAGCTTCTTGACGTCGTGGTTGGTGACGACCTCCACACCCTTCTCGCGCAGGTTCGCGAAGAGCTGTCGCGTGAGCGAGCCGAAGTCGACGTCCGTACCGGCGGGGACGCGCGTGGCCGCGAAGGGCTCGCCCTTGCGGCGCTTCTGCATGAGCAGCGGCGCCCACTGGTTGATGACCCGCGAGTCCTCGGTGTACTCGATTCCCGCGAACAGGGGCTGCTCCTTGAGGACCTCGTAGCGCTTGCGGAGGAACGCGACGTCTTTCTCTCCCCTGACGAAGGTCATGTGCGGGGTCGCGTTGATGAACGTCGACGGCTCGTCGAGCACGCCCTCGGCGACCAGCGAGGCCCACAGCTGGCGGCTCTGCTGGAACTGCTCGTTGATCGTGATCGCCTTGGCGGGGTCGATAGAGCCGTCCTTCGCCTCGGGCGTGTAGTTCAACTCGCAGAGCGCCGCGTGACCGGTGCCCGCGTTGTTCCAGGCGTTCGAGCTCTCCTGTGCGACGTCGCTCAAGCGCTCCATGACCGCGATCTTCAGATCGGGCTGGAGGTCTTTCAGCAGCGTGCCGAGAGTGGCGGACATGATGCCGCCACCGATGAGGAGAACATCGACGTTTTCAGTCACCCGACGATTCTAGGCGCGGGCTGCAAGGTCTCTCGACATCGAGAGATCGGTCGGTTCGATGTCGAGACAACCCCGGCTCACGGCATCCGGATGCCGTCGGGTCAGACGCGCGCGGCGAGCTTCTGCGCGACGATCTCGGCGATCTGCACGGCGTTGAGCGCGGCGCCCTTGCGCAGGTTGTCATTGCTGATGAACAGCACGAGCCCCTTGCCCTCGGGAGCGGACTGGTCGGCGCGGATGCGGCCGACGTAGCTCGGGTCGGTGCCGGCCGCCTGGAGCGGCGTGGGGACCTCTTCGAGCTTCACCCCGGGAGCGTCGGCGAGGAGCTCGCGCGCACGCTCGGGCGAGAGGTCGCGGGCGAACTCCGCATTGATGCTGAGCGAGTGGCCCGTGAAGACGGGGACGCGCACGCACGTGCCCGCGACACGGAGGTCGGGCAGCTCGAGGATCTTGCGGCTCTCGTTGCGGAGCTTCTTCTCTTCGTCGGTCTCGTTGAGGCCGTCGTCGACGAGGTTGCCCGCGAAGGGGATGACGTCGAACGCGATGGGGGCGACGTACTTCTCGGGCTGCGGGAAGTCGAGGGCCGAGCCGTCGCGGACGAGCCGCTCGACGTCGCCCTGCGCGAGAACGCCCTCGACCTGACCGAGGAGCTCCTGGGCGCCCGCGAGGCCGGAGCCCGAGACCGCCTGGTAGGTGCTGACGATGAGGCGCTCGAGGCCCGCCTCGGTGTCGAGCACCTTCAGCACCGGCATCGCGGCCATGGTCGTGCAGTTGGGGTTCGCGACGATGCCCTTGACGGCCTCGTCGATCGCGTGCGGGTTGACCTCGCTCACGACGAGCGGAACCTCGGGGTCCATGCGCCAGGCGCTCGAGTTGTCGATGACGAGGGCACCGGCCTCGGCGAAGCGGGGAGCGTGCGCGCGCGAACCGGTGGCACCGGCCGAGAACAGGGCGACCTCGACGCCGGCAGGATCAGCCGTGGCGACGTCTTCGACGACGACCGAGTGGCCGCCGAACTCGATCGAGGTGCCAGCGGAGCGGGCCGTGGCGAAGAGGCGCAGTTCGCGAATCGGGAACGCCCGCTCGGCGAGGATCTCGAGCATGACGGAGCCGACCTGACCGGTGGCGCCGACGACGGCGAGGGAGATTCCGGAATCGGAGATGCGGGTCATGCGAAGTACCTCGGGTGTTCGGGAGTGGATGCCGCGACGCGCGGCGTTCGGGTCAGGGTAGCGCGATCGGCGCGGTGGTCGAGACGCCCCCGGGCCGAACTCCTGAGAAATCGACCGGGATACGCCGGGGAATGGCGGAATCACGAGGGTACGACGAAGCGGCGGGGCGAGAACTCAGGAGTTTCGCCCGCCTTCGCGCCGCCCGACGGGGCGTGCCCGACGGGGCGTGCCCGGAATCAGCGACCGGTGCCGGCGTGGACGGTGGCCTCGGCCTCGCCGTCCAGACCGTAGGCGGTGTGCACGAGACGCGCGGCCTCGGCGAGGTCGACACCGCGCACGACCACCGAGATGCGGATCTCGGAGGTCGAGATCATCTCGATGTTGACGCCCGCCATGCTCAGCGCCTCGAACAGCGTCGCCGAGACGCCCGAGTGCGTGCGCATGCCCGCGCCCACGACCGACAGCTTGCCGATCTGGTCGTCGTGCACGAGGCTCTCGAACCCGACCTCGGCCTGCTCGCCGGCGAGCGCCTTCAGCGCCGTCGTGGCATCGGTCTTGGGCAGCGTGAACGAGATGTCGGTGCGACCGGTCGCGGCGGCCGAGACGTTCTGCACGATCATGTCGACGTTCGCGCCGGACTTCGCGACGATCTTGAAGATGTCGGCGGCCTTGCCGGGGACGTCGGGGACGCCGATGACGGTGATCTTCGCCTGGCTGAGGTCGGTGGCGACGCCGGCGACGATGGGCTCTTCCATGGCTTCACTTTCGGGGACGAGGGGGGAGGACTTGGAGGCGTCGAGCACCCAGGTGCCCTCGCCCGAGCTGAACGTGGACCGCGCGTGGATCAGCACGCCGTGGCGGCGCGCGTACTCGACGGCGCGGATGTAGAGGACCTTCGCGCCGTTGGCGGCGAGCTCGAGCATCTCTTCGCTGCCGACGCGGTCGAGCTTGCGGGCCAGGGGCACGACGCGGGGGTCGGCGGTGAAGATGCCGTCGACGTCGCTGTAGATCTCGCACACGTCGGCGTTCAGGGCGGCGGCCAGAGCGACAGCCGTGGTGTCGGAGCCGCCGCGACCGAGCGTGGTGATGTCGCGGGTGTCGCGGTTGAAGCCCTGGAAGCCGGCGACGATGACGATCGCGCCCTCGTCGAGCGCTTCGCGCAGACGCACGGGCGTGACGTCGACGATGCGGGCGGCGCCGTGCGTGGCATCCGTGATCATCCCCGCCTGGCTGCCGGTGAAGGAACGGGCCTCGAAGCCCATCGAGTGGATCGCCATGGCCAGCAGCGCCATCGAGATGCGCTCGCCCGACGACAGCAGCATGTCGAGCTCGCGCGGAGCGGGGATCGGAGCGACCTGACCCGCGAGGTCGAGCAGCTCGTCGGTCGTGTCGCCCATCGCGCTGACGGCGACGACGACCTCGTGCCCCGCGCGACGCGTGTCGACGATGCGCTTGGCGACGCGCTTGATGCTCTCGGCGTCGGCGACGGACGAACCGCCGTACTTCTGGACGATCAGCGCCATAAGGAGAACTCCCGGGGAGGGACGAGCGTCGGGATGCCACGACGGGGCGCTCGGATGCCGCACCCGAGGGTCCATCCTAGGGGCGCGGGTATGCCGCCTCCGTCATGCGCGGAGCCCGGTCAGCCCGCGCGGATAGGATCGAGCCTTCCCCACCCGGTTCTCTGCCCCTGGAGGCTCGGTTGTCCCCCACCCCGCGCCGACTGCTGTCGTCGTTGCGCCGTCTCGTGCACACCGAGGACTCCGGCTCCCCCGACACGCACCTGCTTCCCGTCATCGACGAGGCGTTCTCCGCCCGCATCCTCGATCTCGCGATCCGCATCGGCGAGACGATGCTCGTCGTCGGGGCGCCGGCGAGCGAGGTGACACTGACGATCGTGCGCGTCTGCGGCGCCTACGGCCTGGATCCGGTGCACGTCGACGTGACCTACAACTCGATCACGATCGCGCACAGCCGCCCGGGGGCCTCACACCCCACCACGCTCCTGCGCGTCGTGCGGGGATCGGTGCCCGACCACGCCAAGCTTCAGCGACTGCAAGCCCTCGTCGCCGAGATCGCCGGCGGGCTCGCGCTCGACGACGCCATCGCGCGATGCCGGGCGATCCGGCGGCTCCCGTTCCGCTACCGCCCGGCGATCGTCATCGCCGCTCAAGCCGGCCTCGCCGTGGGGGTCGCGATCATGTTCGGCGCCAACTGGCTCGCGCTGGTGCTGTCGTTCATCGCCGCGGGCCTCGCCGCGACCACGCAGCACGTCCTGGCCCGGGCGCGCGTGCCGTACTTCTTCGCGCAGATCGCCGGCGGGTTTGTGCTGACGGTGGTCGCGGCGCTGTCTCCGCTGCTGCGGTACACCGGGATCGACGCGGCCGCCGCGATCCGACCGTCGGTGATCGTGGCATCCGGGATCGTCCTCATGCTCGCGGGACTGACCGTGGTGGGAGCGGCTCAGGATGCCATCGACGGCTTCGCGCTCACCGCGACGGGTCGCATCCTCGAGCTGACCACACAGACTCTGGGCGTGGTTCTCGGGATTCTCGCGGGGCTCGAGACCGTGCGCGTGCTGGGGATGGGGATGTCGCCTCCCTCGAACGCCCTGCCGCTCGGGCCGGTGAGCGTGCAGTTCATCGGAGCCGCGGTCATCGCGATCGCCGTCGCCGTGATCAACGGGGCCGGCGCGCGCATCATCGTCGTCAGCGCGGCCCTGAGCCTGGTGGCCTGGGCAGGGTACATCGCAGCCTCGTCGCTCGGCTTCGAGGTCGCCGCGGCCAGCGGTGTCGGCGCGTTCATCGGCAGCTTCGCCGGCATCGTCGTCGCCTATCGCCTGCACGTGCCGTCGGTGGCGATCACGACGGCGGCGATCCTGCCGATGGTTCCGGGAGCGGCGGTGTTCCGCGGGCTGCTCGGCATCGTGGAGTCGGGCGACGACCCTGCGGTGCTCATGACCGGTGTCACGACGCTCACGGGAGCGGCGACCATCGGGATCGCGCTCGCGGTCGGGGCGTCGCTCGGCATCTACCTCGGTCAGCCCGTTCGTGCGACGCTGTCGAGCGTGGTGCGGACGCGGGCGCGCACGCGGCGCTGAGCGCGCGGCCGAGCCCTACCCGAAGCGACCGTTGACGTAGTCGTAGGTGCGCGGGTCGATGGGCGAGTCGAACATGGCATCCGTGTCGCCGTGCTCGACGATGTGGCCGGGCTGCCCCTGGGATGCCAGGAAGAAGGCGCACTGCTGCGACACCCGCTGCGCCTGCTGCATGTTGTGCGTGACGATCACGATCGTCAGCTCTTTCTGCAGTTCGCCCATTGTCTCCTCGATGACGCGCGTGGACGTGGGATCCAGGGCCGAGCACGGCTCGTCCATCAGCAGCACCTTGGGCTTGATCGCGAGCGAGCGGGCGATGCACAGGCGCTGCTGCTGACCGCCCGACAGGCCGCCGCCGGGGGCCCGCAGCCTGTCCTTGACCTCTTTCCACAGCCCGGCGCTCTGCAACGACGTCTCGACGAGGTGGTCCTTCTCGTCGCGCGCGGCGCGTTTACCGGTGAGCTTGAGCCCCGCGATGACGTTGTCGTAGATCGACATCGCCGGGAACGGGTTGGGCTTCTGGAACACCATGCCGATGTTCTTGCGCGCATCGATGAGCCGGTGCCCCGCGTCGTAGATGTCGTCGCCGTCGAGCAGCACCTCCCCGGCGAGGGCCGCTGAGGGGACGAGCTCGTGCATCCGGTTGAGGATGCGCAGGAACGTGGACTTGCCGCAGCCGGACGGACCGATGAGGGCGGTCACCTGTCCGGCGGGCATGGTGAGGGACACGTCGAGGAGCACCTGGTGATCGCCGAACCACGCCGAGATCGATCGCGCATCCAGTTCGGAGAGCGGGCTCACGGGCGGATCGATCGGAGCGGGTCGAACGGATGCCACGGCCTCACCGAGAGGAGCGGAGGACGGCGGGACCAGCACCGCCGTGTGCGTGTCGATCGGGGACTCGGTGGTGACCAGCGCGGGGTTGTCGACACCGACGGGACGGGGGGCCGCTCGACCCGCACGGCGGGTGGAGGGGGCATCGGCAGCGGGCACACCCGCCATCCCCGCGCTGAGGTTCTCGAGCTCGATCTCGGCGATGATGCGCGCCTCGTCGGCGCTGAGCACATCCGTCATGTACGGATCGGACGCGGGTGAGGCCGCGTCGAGCGGTACGACCTCCGTGTACTCGAGGTCGGGGCGCGCGTCGGGGCGCGGAAGGTCGGCGCGCGGACTCTCGCGGACCCCCTCGGGGGCGTCGGAGGCCGGATCGTGGGCTTCGGGGGTGGAGGTCATGATCGATACCGCTCAGAGAAGGTTGGGCAGAAGGCGGACGAGCTGGTCGGCGACGAACACGCTCGCCAGGAGGAGGACGGGGGCGAAGACGATCCACGTCTTCTGCCAGCCGACGCGGCGATACGCCCAGACGGCCACGAACTCGGCGACGACGAGGAACTGCAGCGCGAAGATGAGCGCCCAGACGGTGGTCATATCGGTGGCGAGCGGCTTGGCCTCGGGCGACAGGGTCATCGACGTCGTCTGGCGCGCACCCGCCGGCACCGCGGGGCCCGTCGCCCGCGCGTCGACGTAGGCGATCCCGGTCGGCAGGTACGGGCCGCCCCGGGCCGTGATGAGGATGAGGCGGCTCTCACCGCGCACGGGGGCCGGTGGGGTCGGGTCGCCGGCGTAGCGCACGCCGAGCACCGCGAACGTCTGCTCGCCCTGCCCCGTCCGCACGGTGAAGGTCTCGCCCGGCTGCAGCGCCTGCAGGCGGCCGAAGGGGCCGCCGAAGGCCGCGGCGCGTCCCATGACCACACTCACCCCCGCCTGACCGGGCAGCACGGTGTCGCGGCGGTGACCGGGGCCGTGCATCAGCACGCCGGACGTCGTCCCCTCGGAGATGACCTCGTCGATGCCGAGCTGCGGGACGGACAGGATGCCCACGGGTGCCCCGTCCGCAAGGAGGTGATCCTCGAAGTCGCCCTCGCTGACGGGTGCCGTGCCCGCGGCGAGCTGCGCGCGGAACGTGTCGCGCAGCTGCTGCTGCGCGGCGAAGTGCGAGACGTGACTGATCACGAGAAGGTTGAGCAGGAAGACCAGCACGAGCACCGATACCGACACGAGCATCCCGCGCAGGAACACCTGCGCCGGCGACAGCGGTGCGTAGGTCGGACGAGGGCGGGGCGGACGGCGCGGCGGGCGGGGCGGGCGGCGCGGGGCGGTGCCGGCTCCGGCGCCCGCGGGACGATTGAGGAGGGTCACGTCGTCGCCGCCACAGGAGTCGCTTCGCCCCGACCGCTCACCCGGCCGATCTGCACGACCAGGACGACGAGACCGCCGAGGAGGACGGCGGCCGCGATCACCCACGGGAAGAGCAGGGTGAGGGCGTCACGGGTCACCGGCGTCAGGGCGACGCCGTCGACGCTTTCCGGCGGGGTGAGCGTCACGTGGGTCGACAGCAGCGTCCACTGGCCCCCGTGGCGGAGGCGAGCCGAGACGACCCGGCTCTCGCCCGGCTGCAGAGCGGTCACCTGGACGCCGTCGACGGCATCCAGACGCTGCGAGAACATCCCGGCATCCATCCAGAAGTCCGCCGTCGCGTCGATCGGGGTCGAGGCGGCGTTGCGCACCGTGAACCACACGTCGACGATCCCGGCGGTGGGATCGGGCTCGGGGAACGCGGAGGCGTTCAGTCCCCCGACGTAGACCATGCCGGCCACGCTGACCTCGCTCGCGGGGGCGACGCCCCCGCCGCCGGAGCCGCTCGAGCCCGTGGCGGGCAGGGGCACCGGCCTCGTGCCGCCGGCGGGAACCGACCCGCCCGGAACGCTCGACCCCCCGGTCGCCACCGGCGACACGGGAGGAGACGGTGTCGCCGTCGATCCGTCGGTGATCGTCACGGACAGGGTGCCGGGGTCATCCGTCGGGGAAGCCGAGGCGCTCGCCGCACCCGAACCCGCGAGCACGACGAGGGCGAGCGCGATCCCCGCGGCGGCGACGCGTCGCGACGCGACCGGGGGCATCGCCCCGCGCGGCGCCGATCGCCGGGGACGCGTCATGAACCGTCCGCCCGAGTTCCCGCGAGCGCCGCCGCGTCCGCGGCGGCGTCCGCGGCCGCGGTCTCGGCGACGAAGTCCATCCACTCGCGGGCACGCACCTCGTCGCGACGCCGGCGCCAGCGCGAGAACAGGACCGCGAGCGCCGCCAGCACTCCCAGGATCAGCACCGTCCACGGAACCGCGAACGCCACCGCGTCACGCGTGATCGGCGTCACCACCACCTGCATCGACGCGTCGGGCGACTCCACGAAGGGGCTGAGGGTCGTGAACGGGTTCAGGTACAGCCATTGGCCGACACCGTCGACCGTCGACTCGTACGACGCGCTGTTGCCCGGCAGCACGACGGGAACCTTGCCGCCCTGCTCCCCCGTCGCCGGGATGCCGAGCCACGTTCGCGTGCCCGACGTGAGGTTCGCGGCGAGAGCGACGTTGCCGGGGTTGCTCACGGTGTAGTGGAGCTGCACGTGCCCGGAGAACGGGTTCCACCAGTCCCCCTGGTACGACGCCTCGTAGCTCGTGAGCGACAGCTGCGGTTGGAGGTCACCGGCGACCCGCGCGAAGACAGAGGTCGCGACGCGGCGGTCGACGGTGACCTGCGCGCCCGCCTCGAGGACGGATGCCACGACCCCGCCGACGTGATCGCCCGGGGTCGCGTCCGCCGGTACCGCGACGGTGAAGGTCAGCAGGCGCACTTCCTGCGGCTCGAGGCCGAACGTCACGCGGTCGCTGCCGTCGTCGAAGCGGATCCACGACCCGACCGAGGTGGGAGTGGCATCCGTGGGGAGCAGGGAGAGCTCGCCGGCGTCGTCGTTGAACGCGTCGGTGGCGTAGACGGTGAAGTCCTGGCGGGCCGTGCCGGTGTTGCCGACGAGCACGCGATCGGTGACCGTCTGTCCCGGGTCGGCGGCGAAGGTGAAGCGGGACCGCCCGTCGGGGCGCCCGTCCTCTCCGGCGGGGCGGGTGGCGACGCCGACGGTGACGGCCGACTCGCTCCCGGCGGCGGGCGCATCGTCGGTCGCGAGGACGGCGGTGCCGGTGGCAGCCGTGGCGGCGGACGGCATCCCGAGGCCGGCGATGATCGCCGCGGTGACGAGGGAGACGGCACCCAGAGCCGGGAGGCGGTGCCGCAGGGTCGAAGAGAACACGCTCTATCTCCGCAGGTGGGGGCGACACGAGCGTGTCGCCGAGGTGAACGAGGGCTGATGGTGTGGCAGCACGGGGGGATCGCGAGGATCCCCCGTGCCACCGGCGCCGGTCAGCTCACTTGGAGGTGAGGGTGACCGTCAGGGTCGACGTGTAGTCGCCCGTCTGCGCGTCCTTCGGAGCGGTGAAGGTGAGGTCGGCGTCGAAGAGCGCACCGGTGGTGAGCGTCGTGACGGCCGTGCTGGAGGCGATCTTCGAACCCGTGCCGACGGTCACACCCGTGATGGGGGTGTAGCCGGTGTAGGCCTTGGGTGCCACCGCGAGCGCGGTGGCGGGGATCTCGTCGCCCGCGCCGTTCTTGAAGGGGGTCCACGCGGCGGTGAGGTCCCAACCCTTCAGAACGTTGCGGTCGTCGATGACGGTGACCTTGCCGAGCGACTTCGTGACGCTCTTGTCGCGCGCCACGCTGCCGAAGTCGACCTTGGTGGCCTCGGCGTTCAGCGACCACAGGTCGCTCGCGGTGACCGCGGCCGACAGGTCGACGGCGTCGGTGGTGGTGTCACCGGCAGCGGACTGCTTCGTGAAGGTGTCCCAGGCGAGGACGGTGTAGGTCGCGTCGCCGGGGGCAACCAGGGCGATGGTGTGCTCGCCGCCCGGCAGGCTCGAGATGTCCACCGAGAAGTTGCCGTTGCCGTCGTCGGTGACCTGACCGAGGTCGGTCGGGTCGGACCAGGCCCACGCCTCGAGGGTCTTGCCCTTGTTGGCGGCGCCCGCGGGGACGGTGATCGTCTTCGCACCCTTGGCGGGGTCGGCCACGTCGACCTTGTTCGCCGAGGAGCCCGAGGGCTTCGTCGGCGCGGTCGGAGCGGCCGTGTCCACCGTGCCGGTGAACGCCTTCTCGTTGCTGCCCGCGCTGTTGGTGGCGACGACGGTGAAGCTGTACGAGCCGGCGGTGGTGGGCGTGCCCGACACGACACCGGTCGCGCCGTCGAGGGTCAGACCGGCGGGAAGGGCCCCGCCGTCCTTGATCGACCACGTGATCGGGGCGGTGCCGTCGGCGGTGAGCGTCTGCGAGAACGCCGCACCGACCTTGGCCGTGCCGAGAGCGGTGGTCGTGATGGTCGGAGCCGTGGCCGAGGGGCCGGAGCTCTGCGGGTCGAACGTCCAGTCGCCGCCGGGCTTGACGTGGATGCCCACGTACTTCACGCCGGCATCCGCGATGTTCAGACCGTTGTTGCGGGTCCACGCGAAGCCGAGGCTGAAGTCACCGCCGTTCGCCTTGACCTGGGCCCAGTTGCCGAACAGGAAGCCCGAGAGCGTCAGGTTCGGGGCCATGATGTCGACCGTGCCGGGGGTGAGGGCGCCGTCGCTGGACGCCGTCCAGGCCGACATCGTGGTCTCCTTGCCCTGGGGGGCGATGAAGTACGCGACACCGGTCGCGTCGGCCGTGCCGGGGAACAGCACCGTGATGTCGTCGACGGTCGGTCCGGGCGTGGCGACGACCTGCGAATCCCAGTTCAGGACGGTGTCGTCGGCGAGGAGGTGTCCGTCACCGCCGTCGAGGAGGTAGAACTGCGGCGCACCCGTGGCCGCGTTCGCCGCGGTGGCCGAGAAGCCGCCCGCGAGAAGCGAGACCGCCGTCGCCGCGGCGACGATCGTCCCGAACTTCTTGATGTTCATGAGGTGGAGTCCTTTTCCGTTCTCAGAGGTCACAGCGTCGCGAACGCGCGCTGGATGGTGGTGGTGGAGGGAGCGAGGAAGCCGAACTTCTTCTTCACCGCGCCGACCGAGATCGGCAGCGAACCGAAGCTGGTGAGGCTGTTGGTGACCGACGGGTTGACGAGGTTGGCGAGGCCCGCGTCGTACTTGTCGCCACCGGGGACGATGCGGGCGTATTCGACGACCAGGTAGGTGTCGCGGCCGAAGGTCGCGTCCTTATAGAAGTCGACGTTGGGGACGAGGTTGGGCGCGGTGCCCGTGAAGGCGGGCTCCTGGTTGACGGGCGAGCCGAACTTCACACCGGAGGTCGTCGTCGTGTTGACCCCGGTGGCGCCGTTCGCCTGGGCGATCCAGCTGGCGGCGCTGAAGGGGATGAGGTCGTTCGTGCCGAGCACCGACGCGTCGTTCTCGGGCGTGGTGCCGTTGGCGTCGGTGACGCACGAGCCGAGCGTCGGGCTGCCGATGGCGCCGAGGAAGAAGTTGCGCGTCCCCGAGCCGTTCTGGGGCAGGCGCGGCTTGACGGTGACGCCACCGATCGACGTCGTGCTGCACTCGTAGATCGACTTCAGCTGGGCGGGCGTCAGCGTGGACCACGACGAGTCGCCACCGCGGAACGCGAAACCGACCGCGTCGCGCGCGAAGGGCACGTACGCGAGCAGACCGTTGGCGTTGGCGTTGTTGCCGGGACCGCTCGAGGAGCGGGCGATGTCGACCTGGCCGGTGATCTGGCGGGCCGGCACGCCGGCGTTGCCGCTGTACAGCGCACCCGTGATCGAGGCGCGGAGCGCCGTGACACCCGCGCCCGAACCGGCGGGACGGCCGAAGAACGGACCGCCCTGCTTGGTCTGGATGGCCGTGGAACCGAACGCGTCGAAGCTGCCGAGCGTCTTGTTGGTGGAGGTCACACGGACGAGCGAGCCCGTGAGGGTCGTTCCGTTCGTGATCGCGTTGGCCGCGTCCTGCAGCGTGTCGGAACCGACCAGCGAGTAGCTGTTCGAGACCGGCTCGGCCGAGGCCATGGAGGCGACGCCGAGGCCGGCGATCGCGATACCGCAAGCCGCGCCCATGGCGGCCAGCTTCTTGAGCTTCAACTCAATGCCTTTCGATTGGTGTGGTGCACAGATGTGATTCGGGTGTTCAGTTGCGAGAGGACGGGTCTGGGGAACGGAGACCGGCGCGGCGTCAGAGCCGTCGGCGCAGTCGTCCGAGGAGGGGCACGGCGAAGGCGGCGGCGAGCCCACCCGCGACACTGGCCGGCAGCGCGGCCGGCAGGGCGCCCATGTCCGGATCGTCGGGTGTGGTGCCACCCGTCCGAGCGGGGGCGGCGGAACCGGATGCCACGGGGTCCGGGGCGGAGGCCTGCGCCGGGGCCGCGGGTGCGGGGGCGGCCGCGGCCGGGGCGCTGCCGACGACGCCGCCGCTGGGGAAGGGCACGCCCGCCGCGGGGCCGTTCGCCGCGGGGGTCGGTGTGCCGCCGAGGCTCGGCATCCGTCCCGCCTCGATGTCGTCCGCGGCCGTGAGGGCGAGGGTCTGCCATCCCTCGGGCAGCGGAACGAATCCCTGCGGCAGCTGCCCGGGAGCCGTTCCCGGACGCTGCCCGTCCTTCGCGGCGAAGCGGATGAAGGCGGCGTAGCTCTTGCGGAGCTCCGCGTCGGAGGACTTCGGGTTGATGGCCGCGTACACGGGCATGGTGAGCGGGTACGCGCCGCGCGCGGCGATCGCACTCGGGGAACCGGGGTCGAACGCCACGACCTGCGCCTGCCCGGCGGTCGGGGTCATGGCCGCGGCCGCGGCGGCCATGGCATCCGTCGTCGCCCCGACGAACTCCCCCGCCGGATTCTTCAGCGACGCCGTGACGATCTGGTACCGGGCCGCGGATGCCGTGTCGGTCACCGCCACGACCGCCTGACGCCCGGGCAGACTCCGATCGGCTTTGCCGTACTTCGGTGGCACGGCGATCGGATCCCACGCCCCGAGCGTCAGACCGTCGCCGCGCAGCGTGTTGTACGCGCCGGAGTCGAGATCGTTGACGTAGGGACGCCAGGTCACGAGGTTGACCGGCCCCGCCGACGGCGTCTCGGCCTGCTCGACCGGGTCGGCCTTGGGGAAGTCTTCGCGCGGCAGGGTCAACGCGGCCTTCGTGGGGTTCTTCTCGGCATCCGTCGAGCTCCACGGATTGACCGTCATCCCCCATTCGTCCGGGGTGCCGGCGAGGAACTGACGAGCCGATTCGTCACTCATCACGTACTGCCAGATCGCCCAGACCGCGTCGGAGCGCCCCTGCGGAACCAGCGCGTCGGCGAGGGACGCCGCGGCGAGCGCCTGGTACTTCCACTCGGGATCGTTGATCGCGAGGAAGTCGGGGTCGCTGACGAGGTTGCGCGGGTTGTACACGCGCTCGTCGCCGTCCTTGTGGCTCAGATGGTCCCGGTCGGCGAAGGTCGGCAGCGAGTCGAGGTACGAGTTCGTGAGCAGCTTCGCCACGAGTCGCGGGGTCAGCTTCAGAGAGGTGAAGGGTAGTCCGACGCGTTTCTGGACGTCCTCGGGCACGGTGTCGTCTCCCGGGCGCGGGTTCCGGTCGATCGCGAACGAGATCGCCGCTCCCGTGATGGCCACGGGGGCGTATCGCAGCGAGTCGGTGCCCAGGCTCGGATCCAGGGGGCGCGAGGTCAGGGCGAGCGGTGCCGGTGCGGTGCCGTTCGCCGCGCGCGCCGCGTCGGACTCCGCCCCGGTGATGGCCGAGTAGACCGAGCCGCCCGACTGGTTGCAGACCACGGGCTGCCACGACGAGACCGCCCGGCTGATCAGCTCGCTTCCCGCGAGCTGCCGCTCGGCCGCGCCGATGGGGCACCGGACGCCCAGGGGTTTGAAGTCGAGCTTGACCGCGATGCGGTGCTTCCACGCGTCCCAGAAGAGCCCCGACTTCGTGATGAAGGACGCCCCGCCGTCCTGCTGCCCGCGAGGCAGGATGACCAGCCAGCAGCTCGAACCGGACACGCTGCCGTCGGCGGCCGTCACGGGTGAGCCGCAGCCGAGACCCTGCGACTGCAGCGCGGTCTGGACCTCGAACTTCACCGACCCGGAGCCGTCGCCGCCGGACCCCGCCCACGACACCATGTTGGTCGTGTACTTCGAGAAGAACTCGTTCGTGTTCATGTCGGCCAGGACGTCTTTGCCGTCGGCGTCCTTGGTGTACGAGTAGGCACCGTCGACGACGTTGGCGACGGTGCGGCCGTTCGCTCCCCGGAAGGGAATGGACGTGTAGGTCGGGGTGGCGAACCCGTCACCGAAGACCGTGTACGGCTTGTCCTCCGCGGCGACCGATGCGTCGGTGTCGCGGGGATCGTCGCGGTGCGAGCCGGGGACGCCTCCGAGCCCGTACTGGCAGGTCGTCCGGTCGGGGGTGCCCGGATGCGCCGGGTCGTCGCCCCAGCACTGGAAGACCTGCAGGAAGTCCGCCCCGCCGATCTGCGAGCTCGGCACGGTCGACGGCTTTCCCCCGGTCCACGACACGACGATGCCCTGCGACTCCAACGCCCGCGTCTGCGAGACGGTCACCGAGAGGTCGGGGAACGGGGCGTTCTCGACGTCGAGGTCTTGATCCTTCGCCGTGACGGTCACCGCGGAGGAGTCGTCCGCCACGGCCGACGGAGCGATCGCGGACAGCGCGCCGGTCCCGCCGGACAGGGCGAAGATCGTCAGACCCGCGAGGGTGCCGACGACGACGGATGCCAGGGCCCGGCGCCCGCGCGACACGACACGGTCCGTGGCCCGGGCACCGGATGCCATCCGTGCGCGTCGTCCCGCGGAGCGGGACGCAGCGGTTCGCCGCTCACGGTGTTCAGACACGAGGTTTCCTTTGCAGAGTGCTTCTCGAAGAAGCGTCGAGACAAGTGGACGGGCGGCGGGTGACGGCGGGATGAACGCGGTGTCAACGAGGCACCGCCGCGGTGACTGCAACGCTTGAACGTTGCAAACTCCCCGATCAGAAGGTTCTTTTTCCTCCACGAGGCCGTCGACCGACGACGGGCGGGATGAGGATCGCGGCGACCACGAGCAGTCCCGCCGCGAGCATGATGATCTGCGGCGTCCCCCACCCGTTCTCGGCGAGCGAGAAGGGGGCCGAGACGGCGGCCGACGTCCCTCCCGCTGCCGCCGAGACGAGGTTGCCGTTCGCGTCGTAAACCGGATCGGCCGCCGTGCCGCCGGTCGTCCCCGGTGCCGTGCCGGCCGCTCCCGCGTCGGTTCCACCGCCGGTCGTGCCCGCGGCACCCGCCGCGGCATCCGCGCTGTTCGCGCCGCCGCTCGCCCCGCCCGTTCCCGTGGTCGGCGTCTCTTCCTGCGCACCGCCGGTGCCCTCGACGCACTGCGTCGCGCCCTTGCGGTCGCAGTCGGGCGGTGTCGGCGCGGTCAGCGCCAGCTGGTTGTTCCGCGGGGAGTCGCCGGGCTTGAAGGTCGGGTTGTTGCAGTTGTTGAAGTCGACACCGCCCTCGGTGCCGGGGATCCTCTTGAGCACGTCGGATCCGGCCTGGACGAGGTTCATCGGCAGCGGCGAGTACCCCAGGGCGGACGCCTGTTGCTGCCCCTCGCACAGCATGTAGGTGGCGAAGCGGCTCAGGGTGCGGCCCTTCTCGGGCGTGAACACCTTGTTGGTCTCGGTCGGCACGATCATGTACGAGTAGCTCGACATGGGATACGCGCGCGGATCGTTGCTGTTGTAGACCCCGTCGAGGTTCTGCGTCAGGTCGGTGTTGATCTGGGCCGACATCAACGCCACCGCGACCGACTGGTAGGTCGGCTCGACGTAGTACCCGGCGTTGTTGAGCATCTTGACGACGGGGAAGCCGGACTTCATCGCGTACGAGTACTCGACGTAGGTGATCGCTCCCTCGCCGTAGTTCTGGCTGACGTAGCCCGCCACGCCCAGCGAACCGTTCTGCCCCTTGAACGCGTCGGTGACCTGCGGGAACTGCGACCGCATGCCGTAGGTCCAAATACTCCCGAACTGCTTCGACATCCACAGCGTGAACTGCGCACTCGTGCCCGACCCGTCGGAGCGGTACACCGGCGTGATCGAGACATCGGGCATGGCCAGCGCCGGGTTGTCGGCCTGGATGGCCGGGTCGTTCCACTTCGCGATCTGACCCGCGAAGATCTTCGTGATGACCTCACCCGACAGGCGCAGGTTGGTAACCCGCTTGCCGCCGATCTTGAGGTTGTACATGAGCGAGGTGCCGCCGGCGACGATCGGCATGTACGCGTAGCCGGTCGTGGGGTTCTCGGGCGGGGAGTTGTCCTCGGGCTGGCTCTGGAAGGGGATCTCGCTGACGGCGAAGTCCACCGTCTGATTGATGAAGTCGTTCCGCCCCGCCGACGAACCGGTCCCCGAGTAGTTCACGGTCATGCCGTAGTTGTTCGCGACGTTCTTGCGCCACTGATCGAGCGCGTTCTGCGACCAGGTCGACCCCGAACCCGAGATGCGGACGTAGCCGTCGGCCTGAGCGGGAACGGGCACCAGAGCCACGAGCGTCACGACCGCGAGGATGGCCGCGGTGCGGCCCAGGCGGCGACGAAGGTTCACGACGGGTTCTCCTCGGGGGATCGGGGACGAGCGGCGGGGGCTGCGCGCCCGCCGAAGAAGGGGACACGGGATGCCGCGCTCAAGCGCCGCACCGCCCGCGAGTGCAGCGCGGGATCAGCGCTGATGCGACGCAGGTCTCGCGCCGACGCGGCCATCGCGGCGCGGCGCTGGCGGTCCGAGAGCTGCCCAGGACCGCGTCCGCCGATGAGGCGGGCGATGATGAACAGCGTCAGGACGAGCAGGACGAGGGTCGCCGCCGCGCCGAAGCCGCGGGCGATCATGTTCGGCTCGGGCGACTTGACGAAGTCGAAGACCTGCAGCGGGAGAGAGATCATCGGCCCCGAGAAGGGGTTGAGGTTCATCTGCGCCGTGACGCCGGAGGTCAGCAGCACGGGCGAAGTCTCGCCGATCCCTCGGGCCGTCCCGAGGATCACCGCCGTGACCAGTCCCGAGCGCGACGTCGGCAGGACGACGTTCCACACGGTGCGCCAGCGACTCGACCCGAGGGCGTACGAGGCCTCGCGGAGATTGTGGGGAACCAGGCGCAGCACCACATCGGAGGCGCGGATGATGATGGGCAGCATCATCACGCTGATGGCGATGGATGCCGCGAAGCCCGAGCGCTCGTGGGTGATCAGGGTGACGACGGCCGCATAGACGAACAGGCCCGCCACGATCGAGGGCAGCGCCGTCATGGCATCCGACACCGTCCGCACGAAGCGCGCGAAGGGTCCGCCGACCTCGTTGAGGAACACGGCCGTCATCACCCCCAGGGGAATGGTGATGACGAGGGCGATGCCGATCTGGATGAGCGTGCCCACGACGGCGTGCGCGATACCGCCCACGGTCAGGGGGTCGAGCGGACCCGCCGTCGTCATGGTCTCGACGAAGAAGTTGCCGTGGAACAGCGCCGAGGATCCGCGGATCAGCGTGAAGAAGAGCACGAACGTCAGCGCTCCGAGGAGCAGGATCCCGGCCGAGTAGAACAGCGCCGTCACGATGCGCTCGCGCACCGCGAGACGGTCGGCCCGCAGCGACGACATGACCGCGTAGATCCCGAGGAACGCGATGAACGACAGCACCGCCCAGCCGATGCCGCCCGTCATCGGAGTGAGCCAGCCGAACAGCAGCGACGACAGGGCGAGGCTCGCGGCCATGCTGCCGAGCAGGTCGAACCGATCGCCGAAGGGCACGGTGCGCAGGTCGCGGCGCTCTCCCACGTGACCGTCTCGGAGGGGAATCGTCGTGCGGATCGGCTGACGCGGCACGCCCTCGTCGACGGTGGGCGCCTCGGGGGTGACGATCGCCATCAGGTGCTCTCCGCCCCGGATCGACTGCGAGCCACGATCGTGGACGCCGTGAAGTTCACGATGAGCGTGATGATGAACAGCACCAGGCCCGCCGCCATGAGCGCAGACAGACCGAACTGACTCGCCTCGCCGTAGCGCAGGGCGATGAGGGCCGACACCGAGTTCGTTCCCGTCTTCAGCAGTTGGGTGTTGATGGTGAAGATCGGGGAGATGATCATGACCACCGCGATCGTCTCGCCGAGCGCACGCCCGAGGCCCAGCATGGTTCCGCCGATGATCCCGCCGCGGCCGAAGGGCAGGACGACCGCGCGGATCATTCCCCAGCGCGTCGATCCGAGCGCCAGCGCCCCCTCGCGCTCCCCCAGCGGCGCCTGCGAGAACGCCTCGCGCATGACCGAGGTCTGGGTGGGCACCACCATGAGCGCGACCACGATGCCGGCGATGAACGCGGACGAGGTGAACGCCCCCGCCTCCGTGAGTCGGGTGCCCGCGGCATCCGTCACGTCGAAGATCGGGATCCAGCCGAAGTAGGTCGAGATCCACTCGGCGACCGGGATGACGTTCGCCTGCAGGAAGAACACCCCCCACAGCCCGAACACGACGCTGGGGACCGCCGCCATGAGATCGACCATGGTGATGAGGAACGACCGCAGCCGGGGCGGGACGATCTCGCTGATGAGCAGCGCGGTCCCGAGTGCCAGCGGGACGGAGATCGCCATCGCGACGAGTGCGATCGTCACGGTGCCGAACAGGACGGCGGCGACGCCGAACGTCCCCGTCTCGGGCGACCACTCCTGCGTGGTGAGGAACGACGGACCGGCGACGACGAGCGCGTCACCCGCCCGCGCCGTCAGGAACACTCCGACGGCGAGCATGACCGCCACGGTGATGATGCCGGCCGCGTAGGCTCCGCTGCGGAAGACGCGGTCGCCCACGACGGGGGCGCTCCGCAGAGATCGGGGCTCGGGCGGTCCCGCCGGGCGCGACGGCAGCACCTCGGTGGTCAGATCGGTCATTCATGCTCCAGGGATCGCGGCCGCCGCAGACACTCGTTCCCGCCGACGACGGGTGGTCGCGGGCGGCGGCGGGCGGCTGTGCGAACGGCGATGCGTCTCGCTCGTCCGCCGGGAGCCGGCTCGGGTAACCGGCATGCGAGACGCTATGAGCGGGCAGTGAACGCGTCCGACCTCACCCCGCCACACGCCCTGGCCGACGGGTGAACGCTGGACGCGCGAAGGTGAACGACGGACGTCGATGGCGCCGGTGCCGGTGCACCGCGCGGCACGCCGGAGGATGCCGCGGCCTCGCGCGACCCGGGCGCACTCCTCCCGCGCGCGGGATCAGCGCGCCGGCGTGGGCGACGAGGTCGGCAGGACCGTCGCCGTGGGCGACGGACTCGGCGTCGACGTGGGGGCGGGCGGCGAGACCGTGGGGCTCGGCAGCGGTGCCGCGGCGACGAGCACGCGGACGGCGCTTCCGAGCGCCACCGAACTGCCCGCGGCGGGTTCGCTCCCCAGGACGAGCCCGGCGGGCCGCTCCGAGACGACGGTCACTGTGGTCGACGTGAAGCCGGCCGCTCGCAGGTGCGCGTCCGCCGCCGCCGCATCCATCCCGGTGACGTCGGGAACCGCGTTCGAGCCGGATGCCACCGTGAGACGGACGGTCGATCCCCGCACGACGGTCGTGCCCGCCGCGGGGTCGGACTCGAGGACCGTTCCCGCGGGCGCGACGTCGTCGCGCGTGCGCACGTCTCCCAGGCGGAGACCGGTCGCCGCGAGGATCGAGGCGGCGTCGGCGACGGTGGTCAGGGCCGGAACGACCGTCGCCGCGACCGAGGCGGAGGGTGCCGCCGTCCCCGGCGTGATCGCGGCCGTGGCGGACGGGGTCGCGGCGTCGTCGGGGGTGACGGCCTCGGCGGGGGGCGCCGTGCGTCCGGCGCCCGAGAGCAACGGCACGGCCGTGGCGGTGGCGACGAGCACGGCGATGATCGCGATGACGAGGCCCCATCCGGCAGCGCGACGCTCGCGCGGGGGCTGCTCCTCGACGGGAGGCGGCGTCTCGATGGCAGGAGGCGCGGGTGCCGGTGCGGGTGCCAGCGCCCGCGTCGCTGCGGTCCTCGCCGTCGCGGCCGGCGGAGGTGGCGGCTGCGGGACGTCGGGAGGCAGCGCCGCGAGGAGGGCACGGCGCATCTCGTCGGCATCCGTGTAGCGAAGCGAGGGATCCTTCAGGAGCGCGCGGACCACGACCCTGTCGAGCGCCTGCGGGATTCCGCGTCGCCGCACCGACGGGACCGGCGGGGGTGCGTTGAGGTGTCCGCGCACGACGGCCGCCCGGTCGTCGCTCTCGAAGGGAGCTCGCCCCGTCAGGGCGAAGTAGAGCAGCCCGCCCACTTGATAGAGATCGCCCGCGGGGCCGACCGCGCTCCCGGACAACTGCTCCGGAGAGGCGAAATGGGCGTTGCCGACGACCCCGGCCGTGGCCGTGGTGACGGAGCTGCGCAGCACGTCGTCGCCGTGCGCCGTGCGGCCCGCGGCATCGGCGAGACCGAAGTCGAGCAGCGTCGCCCGGAGTCCCCCGTCGACGCGACGTACGAGCACGTTCGCGGGCGACACGTCGCGATGGATCAGCCCGGCACGATGGGCGGCGGCGAGTCCGGACAGGACGTCCGAGCCCACATCGACGACCTCGGCCGGCGAGAGCACGCCCTCGACGCGCACGTACTCGGCGAGCGTCCGTCCCTCCACGAGCTGCTGCGCGATCCACGCGATCGGGGTGTCACCGTCGAGGAAGGTGCCGAGGTCGACGATCGTGACGACGCAGGGGTGCGAGAGGGTGGCGATGCGCTTCGCCTCGTCGAGGAAGGCCGCGCGGACCTCGGGACTTTCGGACAGGTGCGGATGGAGGAGCTTCACGGCGACCCGACGTCCGGTGACCGTGTCCTCCGCCGAGAACACCGACGCGGTACCGCCCGAGCCGAGGAGCCCACCGAGACGGAAGCGGCCGGCGATGACCCCCGCCCGCTCCCCGTCACCCACGGCGACGCCCGGGGGCGCGGGGACCGCGTGTCACGTCGTCCTGTCCAGCACGCGGGAACGTCGGCCGGAGGGGGTGCCGATGCTCACTCCGTCGACCACCTGCGCCGAGGCGAAGACGTTCACCGCCGTCCGACCGGCTGCCATGGCCTCCCCCGCCGACTCGTACCATCGGGCCGTCGTCACGACCGGCACCCCCGCGCTGCGCAGGATCCAACCGTGCTTGGTCGACCCGGGACCCCGGACGGCCGTCAACTGCAGGTCGGCGGCGCGGCTCTGCTCGCGCCGGGCGGCCGCGACGGCCGCCGCCGGAGAGGTATAGACCGCGGCACATCGCGCGAGTTCACGGTTGTTGGTCGCGAGTAACCGCCACACGCCGAAGACACCCAGCGAGACGATGTTCTCGCTCGGCGTCGCGACCTGGGCTTCGAGGTGCACCGCGGCCATCTCCGGGAGGAAGTACGAACGCAGCAACAACCACGCGGCGAGGCGCGGGTCGTAGTGAGAACGGAAGGTGTCGAAGATCACGCGCCCGGTGCGGGCGCGCGCGACGTCGAGTCGATCGCTCACGGAAAGCCCCTGTCTGACGGACTGAGCGTCGGACTTTCGGGTCGTCTCGAGCTGTTCCGCAGAACAGAAAGTGCCGTCCTGCCGTAGCCGCTGCGCGAGCAGAGGGTGAACGGACGGGTTACGACGTGGCAACGCTCGACGCCGCGCGTAATCACCTGCCGGGTGAACTGTCCGCGCGGGCGCGGAGGACGTTCAGAGGGTGCGTCGACCCTCGAAGGCGCGGCCGAGGGTGACCTCATCGGCGTACTCGAGGTCGCCGCCCACCGGGAGACCGGATGCCAAGCGCGTGACGCGGATCTCGAGGGTGTGCAGCAAGCGGCTGAGGTAGGTGGCCGTGGCCTCGCCCTCGAGGTTCGGATTGGTCGCGAGGATCACTTCTTGGACGGTGCCGTCGGCCAGACGTTGCATGAGCTGGGCGACGCGGAGGTCGTCGGGACCGATGCCCGCGATGGGGCTGATCGCCCCGCCGAGCACGTGGTAGAGACCACGGAACTCGCGGGTGCGCTCGATCGCGGCGACGTCTTTCGCGTCTTCGACCACGCAGATGAGGGCCGGGTTGCGGCGGGGATCACGGCAGATCGAGCACCGCTCCTG
The DNA here is from genome assembly GCF_040686055.1 of Microbacterium sp. NPDC086615. Classification (NCBI taxonomy): domain Bacteria; kingdom Bacillati; phylum Actinomycetota; class Actinomycetes; order Micrococcales; family Microbacteriaceae; genus Microbacterium; species Microbacterium sp. NPDC086615. Next base: position 117,728 of record NZ_JBFBJJ010000011.1, on the reverse strand, counting down.
CTCGGAGACGTTGCCGCAGATCTCGCAGAACTTCACCTTGTCGCGGATCTCGCCGAGCAGCGTCGACAGGCGGGACACGTCGAAGCTCGGCGACTGCAGGATGTGGAACGCGATGCGCTGAGCCGACTTCGGACCGATTCCCGGGAGGCGGCCGAACTCGTCGATCAGGTCTTGGACGATGCCGTCGTACATCAGGTGAACCTCGTCGGGGGCTCGTAGGGCTCGTCGCGCAGGTACGTCGCGCCGAGCATCTGGCGGACGACGGCCTCACCGTATCGCTGGACCCCGCCGCGAAGCGGGGGCATGCGCGGAACCACGACCGGCGGAACGGGCGCATCGGGCGCTTCGTCGGCGGGCGGGATCACGTCGTCGTCGTCGACCTCGTCGGGCGCCGGCACCGACCGGGAGACCTCGGTCGCGGGGAGCACGCCACCCTCGCGGACGGCCGAGGCAGCCGCGGGCGCGACCGTCGGACGGGCCTCTTCGGGTTCGTCGTCGACGGCCAGGGCCGCGGCGGGAGATGCGACCGTCGGGGCGGCACCGGGGATCGGCGCCACCGCCCAGTCGGTCACGCTCGCCGAGTACGGTGCCGAGGACCGCGCGGGAGCAGTCACGGTCGCTCCCCCGCGGGGCGGGGCGGCCGGCGAGCCGGACCCGTTGCCGCGTCGGCCACCAGGGCCGGGGCCACCCGGGCCGTCGCCGTCGAGGCGCGCGAGATATTTCACGCGCACGCCGAGGACGGCGAGGATCGCTTGACGGAGGTCTTCGCTCGGACCGCCGTCGGCCGAGCGCGTCTTGAACGCCGTCAGGTCGCTCCCCGTGCGGAAAAGCAGCGTCAGCACGTCGTCGTCGAAAGCGGCGACCGTCGCTGTCGAGACGATGAGCCACGACGGCCGGCTGGTCACCTCGAGCTGAGCCAGGATCTCCGGCCACGCGTCGCGCACGTGTCCGAGCTCGATGGGTCCGACGGGGATCGCCGGCGGAGTCGGAGCGACCGGCTCGAGCGGAGAAGGGTCGGGCTCGGCGCGGGTGTCGGCATCGGACACGGGGGTGCGCGGCGCGGCTTCCGGGGCGGGGGCGGCCGGCCGGGCCGGGGCGGCGGACGGGGCGGCCGTCGGCGCGGGAGCGTCACTCGCGCGCATCGCGCTCGCACGGTCGGCGTCAGCGACGGGGCCGCCGGCGGTGGGCGCGGTGTCGAACGGGTGCGCCTCGTCGTGGGAGCCGGCGGCGGCGCTCGGAGCCGCTTCTCGCGCCGGTGCGCTCTGCTCGGGCGCAGCATCGACGGGACGGGGCTCGTCGTCGAGCGGCGGCGCGTCATCGTCGGTGAACGGCGGGGGCGCGTCGTCTTCGTCGGCGGGCGGAGCGGCGCTCGGCGCGGTGGGAGACGCGGCGCTCGGGGCGGCGGCGCTCGGCGCGGCGCTCGGCGCGGTGGGAGACGCGGTGGGAGACGCGGTGCTCGGTGCGGCAGCGCTCGGTGCGGCAGCGCTCTGCGCCTCGACCGGCGGCGCGACGGCGGGCACCGAGACGTTCGGCGCCGGGACGTTCGGAGCCGCCACACGGGGCGATGCGACCGGCGTCGCGTCGTTCGGAGCCGCCACGGGCGCCGCGACGTTCGGAGCAGCCGTCGGGGCCGCGACCGGCGGGGCCGCGTTCGGCGCGGCAACCCGCGGTGCCGCGATTCCCGGTGCCGCGATGCCAGGCGAAGCGATCCCCGGTGAAGCGACGGCCGGCGCGGCAGAACCGCCCGCCGGGGTCGCCGACCCCGGCGCCGCGATGCGCGGCGTCGACGGAGCCGCGACGCGCGGAGCGCTGACGCCCCCCGGTGCGATGTCGGCCGCGGGAGACGCGGGCCGCCCGGTGGCGACCGGGGTCGCGGGCGCCGTCGCACGGGCGGCGTCGAGGTCGTGGATCGTCGCGGGAGACGACCCCTGCGACACCCCGGCGTGGGTGAGCACGCGGGCGACGAGCAGCTCGAGCTGCAGACGCGGCGAGGTGGCACCCGTCATCTCGTCGAGGGCGGCCACGACGAGGTCGGCGGTCCGCGACAGGCGCGCCACCCCGAACGCCGTGGCCTGCCGGGCCATGCGCTCGAGCTCGTCGTCGGGAACGCCGCGCAGGACGGCCGAGGCGCCGGCACCGGTCGCCGCGACCACGATGAGGTCGCGCAGGCGCTCGAGCAGATCGTCGACGAAGCGACGCGGGTCTTGCCCGGTCTGCACCACGCGGTCGACCGCGGCGAAAGCCCCGGCGCCGTCGTTCGCCGCGAAAGCGTCGACCACCTCGTCGAGGAGCTCGGAGTGGGTGTATCCCAGGAGGGCCACGGCACGCTCGTACCGCACGAGCACGTGGCCCGCGGCATCCGCGTCGCTGCCGGCGATGAGCTGATCGAGCAGAGACAGCGTGTCACGCGGCGAGCCCCCGCCGGCACGCACGACGAGCGGCAGCACGCCGGCTTCGACTCCGACGTTCTCGCTCTCGCAGAGCTCTTGGACGTACTCGAGCATGGCGGCCGGCGGAACGAGCCGGAACGGGTAGTGGTGCGTCCGCGAACGGATCGTGCCGAGGACCTTCTCGGGCTCAGTGGTCGCGAAGATGAACTTCACGTGCGCCGGCGGCTCTTCGACCAGCTTCAGCAGCGCGTTGAAGCCCTGCTGCGTCACCATGTGCGCCTCGTCGAGGATGAAGATCTTGAAGCGGTCGCGGGCGGGGGCGAAGATCGCGCGCTCGCGAAGATCGCGCGCATCATCGACGCCGTTGTGGCTGGCGGCGTCGATCTCGACCACGTCGAGCGATCCGCTGCCTCCGCGTCCGAGTTCGACGCAGCTGTCGCACGTGCCGCAAGGGGTGTCGGTCGGGCCCGCGGCGCAGTTGAGGCATCGGGCCAGGATGCGCGCCGACGTGGTCTTACCGCAGCCGCGCGGACCCGAGAAGAGGTAGGCGTGGCCGACGCGATCGCTGCGCAGGGCGGTCATCAGGGGCTCGGTCACCTGGGACTGCCCGATCATCTCGCCGAACGCCTGCGGGCGGTATCGGCGGTACAGGGCTGTCGTCACCCGACCAGCCTACGGCGTCCCTCCGACATTGCGTCCGCGGGCGTCTGCGCACGGCGGCGGCGCGCGTGATGAGGGGCGGATCAGGGAGGAGGGGAGGACGCTGAGGCCCTCGGCATCCTCCCCTCCTCCCTCACCCTCCGCTCGTCACCGGTCCCCGCGCCTCGTAGCCCGACCGCACGGAAACCAGAACGCGGCGGCACCCCGAAAGGCACCGCCGCGTTCGTGAAGCGACGTCAGACGTCGAGACCGACCGCGACCGGCTCGTCGTCGTCGTCGCCCACGATGGGGATGGCCGCCGTGACGATCGGCACCGAGGCCAGCAACAGCGTGCCGTCCTCCCGAACCGACCCCTCGAGCTGTCGGATCGAGGGGCGCCCCGGCCGCACGGGTCCCTGCCCGTGCAGGGCGACGCGCACCGACTCGCCGGGGGCGACGGTGTAGTCCACGTCGCGCACGGCGAACTCGACGGGATCGCCGTCACCGCTCGCGCGCAACGTCAGAGCCGTCGCGGTCAGGGTCACATCGAGACGCGTGCCGTGCCAGTGCAGCACGTACGACAGCTCGGGCCAGTCGGCGGGCAGGCGCGGGTCGAAGGTCAACCGGCCGAAGTGGTCGCGCATGCCGCCGAAGCCGCTGACGAGCGCCGTCCAGACGCCGCCGGCCGACGCCACGTGCACCCCGTCGGTGGCGTTGTGGTGCAGGTCGCCGAGGTCGACGAACGCGGCCTGCCGGAAGTACTCCAACGCGAGGTCCTGGTACCCCACCTCGGCCGCGAGGATCGACTGCACGACCGCGGACAGCGTCGAGTCGCCCGTGGTCAGCGGGTCGTAGTACTCGAAATCGGCGAGCTTCTCGGCATCCGTGAAGTGATTCCCCTGCAGGAACAGCGCCAGCACGACATCCGCCTGCTTGAGCACCTGGTACCGGTAGATCACGAGCGGGTGGAAGTGGAGCAGCAGCGGGCGCTGGTCGGGCGGGGTGTTCTCGAGGTCCCAGATCTCGCGCTCGAGGAACACCGCGTCCTGAGGATGGATGCCAAGCGCCGGGCTGAACGGGATGTGCATCGCCTCGGCCGCCCGATCCCAGCGCTCGGGCTCGGAGGGGTCGAGGTTCATGCGGTCGGCCATGTGCGCGTACGCGTCGGGGTCGTTCTCGGCGAGCTCGCGCACGGTACGCGCGGCGAACCGCAGGTTGAAGCGCGCCATGACGTTCGTGAAGAGGTTGTCGTTGACGACCGTCGTGTACTCGTCGGGACCGGTCACGCCGTGGATGTGGAACGAGTCGTGCTCCTCGCCGCCGTCGCTCGAGCGCCAGAAGCCGAGCGTCGACCACAGTCGCGCCGTGTCGACCGCGATGTCGACGCCCTCGCGGGCGAGGAACTCTTCATCGCCCGTGGCGCGGACGTACTTCGCCAACGCGAACGAGACGTCGGCGTTGATGTGGTACTGCGCCGTGCCGGCGGCGTAGTAGGCCGAGGCCTCCTCGCCGTTGATGGTGCGCCAGGGGAACAGCGCGCCGGCCTCGTTGAGCTGGTGCGCGCGCTTCCGGGCCGCCGGGAGCATGAGATAGCGCATGCGCAGCGCGTTCCGTGCCCACAGCGGCGAGGTGTACGCGAGGAACGGCAGGACGTAGACCTCGGTGTCCCAGAAGTAGTGGCCGCTGTAGCCGGAGCCCGTCACGCCCTTGGCGGGAACGCCCTGTCCGTCGGCGCGGGCTGCGGCCTGCGCGAGCTGGAAGAGGCACCAGCGCGTGGCCTGCTGCAGGTCGCCGTGACCCCCGATGCGCACGTCCGAGCGGTCCCAGAATGCCGCGTACCAGGCGATCTGCTGCTCGACGAGACCCTCGACCCCGGTCTCGCGCGCGCGGTCGAGGGTGCGACGGCACCGGTCCAGAAGCTCACCCGTGGGCACGCCCCGGGAGGTGTGGTAGCTCACGAGCTTGGTGATGGTCGTCGGGACGCCGGCCCGCGCGTCGACGCGGAAGACGTTCTTCGCGATGTCGGGCTCGATGAGCTGGCGAGAGGTCCACTCGTTTGCGGTGTCGACGAGGTGATCGGCGACGACGGCGAGCGTCATCCCCGACTCGGTCACCTCGTAGCTCAGCGCGGAACGGTCGCCGTCCTGCCAGTACTCCCGCGGCTGCAGCACACGGTCGCTGAGCTTCTCGGTCTTCCGCGGATCGAATCCGGCCTGCTTGGATGCCATCGGCGAACCGCCGTAGATCCCCTCACCGTCCTGCCGGTTCAGCAGCTGGCTGCTCACCGAGACGGGCGCATCGGAATCGAGCACCGTGACGGTGAGACGGAGCACCGCGAGGTGCTTCTCGTCGAACGAGACGAACCGCTCGTCCTCGATCCGCACGTGCTTGCCCGCGGGCGTGACCCACAGCAGGCTCCGGCGGAGGATGCCCTGGCGCATGTCGAGCACGCGCTCGTACTCGCGCACGTCGGCGACGTCGAGCGAGAGCGGCTCGTCGTCGACGTAGACGCGCATGACCTTGGCATCCGGTGCGTTGATGATCGTCTGGCCGACCTCGGCGAATCCGTAGGCCTGCTCGGCGTGACGGATGGGGAACGTCTCGTGGAAGCCGTTGATGAACGTGCCCTGCTCGTGGGCGAAACGCCCCTCGATGGGGTTTCCGCGCAGGCCGAGGTAGCCGTTGCCGACGGAGAACAGCGTTTCGGTGACACCCACATCGTCGACCGAGAACTCGGTCTCGATGAGGCGCCATTCGTCGATGGGGAAACGATCGCGATCGATCATCGGGCGTGCCTTCCGGTGGCGAGGTACGGGTCGGCTCGCGCGCGGGGCTCGGGTGTGCGCGCGAGGGGTGGGGCTCAGGATGCCGCGAGGCGACGGCTCAGTCTACGAACGCCGCGAGGTCGTCGACGACCACGGTGGCACCCGCCGCCGTGAGATCGTCGGCTCCGACGCCACGATCGACGCCCACGACCACCGCGTACCCGGCTGCGGCCGCGGAACGCACGCCGCTCAGGGCGTCTTCGACGGCGACCGACCGCGCGGGGTCGACGCCCAGGAGACGGGCAGCCTCGGCGAAGACGTCGGGAGCCGGCTTGGAGGCCAGGTGGTCGCGCTCGGCGAGGACCCCGTCCATGACGACGGGGAATCGGTCGCGCAGCCCCGCCGCCTCGAGCACCTCGACGGCGTTCTTCGAACTCGACACGACGGCGATCGGCGTCCCCGCGGCCTGCAGCACGTCGAGCAGGGCGACGGAACCCGGGTAGGGCGCGATGCCCTCGGCACGGAGGATGCGCGAGAACACGGCGTTCTTGCGGTTGCCGACGCCGCACACGGTGTCTTCGGACGGGTCGTCGGACGGATCGCCCCACGGAACCTCCACGTCGCGGCTGCGCAGCAGGCTCGCGACGCCGTCGTAGCGCTTCTTGCCGTCGACGTACTCGAAGTAGTCGCGATCGGTGTACGGCGGCTCGATGTTCCAGGCCGCGAAGAGCTGGTCGAACATCTCTTTCCAGGCCCGCATGTGCACCTCGGCGGTCGGCGTCAGCACGCCGTCGAGATCGAACAGCACACCCTCGTACGCGGTGAGGTCGGGCAGGGCGGGGGTGTCGGTCACGGCGGGCTCCAGATCGCAGGGCGGGGCGTGCGGACGCGACGCCGCGTCGTGCTTCCAGCGTAGTGGCGGGTAACCTCCGACACCTCCGCGGGTGAGCGAGTCAGCGAGCGGAAGGTTCGTCGAACTCGCCGTGCTGCCACGCCCGCCGGCGCACCAGCATCCGCGCCCGGTCGCGCGCGGCGGGGCCGAAGACGAGGTCGAAGCCGTGATCCGCGAACCGTCGGAGCAGCGCGGGCGCCTCGCGGAGCCGGATCGAACGGAGGACCGCGGCATCCATCACGAGACGCGTTCGCGCGCGACGTCGGGAGTGGAACGACCGCGTGATTCCGCCCTCGTGCTCCCGGTAGCGCGCGAGCGGTTCGGGACCGACGAACCACACCCGCTCGCGACGCACCCCGCGCCACGCCAGCCAGTAGTCGGTGTGAGCCTCGGTGAAGGCCGGCCACGCGCCGACGACGTCGCGCCGGATGAGCGCGCACACCGCCGCCGGGACGAGACCGTGACGGAGGTGCCGTCGCCGCGCGTCCGCGACAGCGCCCGCCGTCAGGTCGGCGCGTCCGGTCGAGCGCGACCACCGCTGGGCTGCCTGCGGCCGCACGACACCCCGCGCGTCGATGACGGTGTGATCGCCGAAGATGCAGTCCGCTTCGACGCCGTCGCGCACCGGCGCGGTGAGGCGGGAGAGGGCGTCGGGTTCCAGCACGTCGTCGGCGTTGATCTCCATGACGTAGCGCCCCGCCGCCAGCGCGAGACCGATCGCCACCGCCCCGCACTTCCTCGTGTTGCGCCCCAGCGACACCACCCGGACATGCGACAGCCCCGCCGTGACCCGCCGCGCGATCTCGAGCGATCGGTCGCTCGACGCGTCGTCGACGACGATGAGCTCGAAGTCCACGAACGTCTGGGCCAGGACGGCGTCGAGAGTCTCGGCCAGGTATCGCTCGCCGTCGTAGACCGGCAGGATCACCGAGACCAGGGGGCGGATCGGACACTCCGCTCCCGGGGCAGGCCTGGTCTCCTCCCCTCCCACGCGCCTGCGGGCGCGTCGCACCTGCCGCCTCCCCCACACCGGATGAACAGTGTCGGCCTGGAGAATCGCATGAACCTCGTCGGCCGTGAGGCGGGTGGTCGTGGTCACATCCACGATCGCGACGATGCCGTCAGCGGTCACCCGATGATCGATGCGCGCAGCGCGCGCGGCTGAGGAACGACGGAGGAAGGGCATCCGCCGATGCTCACACGCGCCGTCGACGCCCACGCACCAGGGGTGCCGCGGGAACGGGGGCGAGATCAGATGCGACCGAAGGTGACCCCGGAGGTGACCGACAGCGTCTGACGGGCGATCTCGAGCTCCTCGTTCGTGGGGACCACGAGCACCTCCACGCGCGAGGCGTCGGTCGAGATCCGACGGATGCCGCGCTCGCGCGTCGCGTTGCGTTCGGGGTCGATCTCGACGCCGGCGAAGCCGAGGGTCGCCATGGCCTCCTCGCGCACGCGGATCGAGTTCTCTCCCACCCCGGCGGTGAAGGAGATCACATCGACGCCGTCGAGCTGGGCGAGATACGCCCCCGCGTAGGCGCGGAGACGGTGGATGTAGACGTCGAAGGCGAGCTGCGCCGCCGGGTCTCCGGCATCCCGTCGCTCACCGATGTCGCGCATGTCGCTGACACCGGCGAGGCCCAGGAGGCCGGAGCGCTTGTTCAGAAGCGTGTCGAGGTCGGCGATCGACATGTCGGCGCGACGCGCGAGCTGGAACAGCACGGCCGGGTCGAGGTCGCCGGAGCGCGTACCCATGACGAGCCCCTCGAGCGGCGTGAGGCCCATCGACGTGTCGACCGAACGGCCGCCCTCGATGGCGGTGACCGAGGCGCCGTTCCCGAGGTGGAAGACGATCTGCTTGAGCTCGCCGAGCGGGCGGCCGACGAAGGCCGCGGCGGCCTCGCTGACGAACTTGTGGCTCGTGCCGTGGAAGCCGTAACGGCGGATGCGGTGGGCCTCGGCGATCTCGCGATCGATCGCGTAGGTGTAGGCCTCGGGAGCGAGCGACTGGTGGAACGCGGTGTCGAAGACGGCGACGTGCGGCACGTCGGGGAAAGCCTTCTTCGCCGCGACGATGCCGGCGAGGTTCGCCGGGTTGTGCAGGGGCGCGAGCACCGAGAGCTCGTCGATGTTGATCTCGACGAGCGGCGTCACGACGGTGGGCTCGAAGAACCGCGCTCCGCCGTGGACGACCCGGTGGCCGACCGCGACGGGCGGATGCTCGTCGAGCGAGGGCCCGTGCGCGGCGAACGCGTCGAGCATGACGGCGAAGCCCGCGGTGTGGTCGGGGATCTCCCGTTCGATCGTGTGCGTGGCATCCGTGACCGCGGGCGCCTCGTCGCCGGGTGCGAGGGCGGCCGCCTCGACGGTGTGTTTCGCTGTTCCCCCGGTCCCTGAGCCTGTCGAAGGGTCGCCGATGCGCTCGACGAGGCCCGAAGCGAGCACTCGCTCGTGTCGCATGTCGAGCAGCTGGTACTTGAACGACGACGACCCGCTGTTGACGACGAGCACCACGCTCACTTGCTGCTCCCCTGGGCCTGGATCGCGGTGATCGCGATGGTGTTAACGATGTCGTCGACGAGCGCGCCGCGCGACAGGTCGTTGATGGGCTTGTTGAGGCCCTGGAGCACCGGCCCGATCGCGACGGCGCCGGCCGAGCGCTGCACGGCCTTGTACGTGTTGTTGCCGGTGTTGAGATCCGGGAAGACGAAGACCGTCGCGCGGCCCGCGACCTCGGAGCCGGGCATCTTGGCCTGGGCTACGGCCGCGTCGGCCGCGGCGTCGTACTGAATCGGTCCCTCGACGAGGAGCTCCGGCGCACGCTCGCGCACGAGAGCGGTGGCGGCACGCACTTTCTCGACGTCGGCACCCGTGCCCGACTCCCCCGTCGAGTACGAGAGCATCGCGACGCGCGGCTCGATGCCGAACTGCTCGGCGGTCGCCGCCGACGACACGGCGATGTCGGCCAGCTGCTCACTGGTCGGATCGGGGATGACCGCGCAGTCGCCGTAGACGAGCACGCGGTCGGCGAGGGCCATCAGGAACACGCTCGAGACGACCGAGACGCCCGGGGCCGTCTTGATGATCTCGAAGGCGGGGCGGATGGTGTGGGCCGTCGTGTGGGCGGCGCCCGAGACCATGCCGTCGGCGAGGCCCATGTGAACCATGAGGGTGCCGAAGTACGACACGTCCGTGACGGTGTCGGCGGCCTGGGCGTACGTGACGCCCTTGTGCGCACGGAGCCGGGCGTACTCGGTCGCGAACTTGTCGACGTGCACGGCATCGAAGGGGCTGAGCACCTCGGCGTCGCGGATGTCGATGCCGAGCTCGATCGCGCGCCCGCGGACCTCGATCGGCTCGCCGAGGATCGTGAGGTCGGCGATGCCGCGCGAGAGCACCGTGGCCGCCGCCCGGAGCACACGGTCGTCGGTGCCCTCGGGCAGGACGATGCGGCGCTTGTCGGTGCGGGCCCGGTCGACGAGGCCGTACTCGAACATCAGCGGGGTGACGACGCTGGGTCGGGCGACGCCGAGCTCTCGCGTCAGCAGCGCGGTGTCGACGTGACGCTCGAACATCGCGAGCGCGGTGTCATACCGACGCTGCGAGTCGGCGGCGAGGCGTCCGCGCGTGTTCATGATGCGGACGGCCGTGTCGTAGGTGCCGAGGTCGGTCGCGATGATCGGCAGCGGCGAACCGAGGCCGTCGATGAGACGGACGATCGGATCCGGCAGCTCGAACCCGCCGTTGAGGACGATGCCGGCGAGCGACGGGAACGTCCCCGAGGCGTTCGCGAGGAGCGTGGCGAGCAGGACCTCGCTGCGGTCGGCGGGGATGACGATGACCGCCGACTCTTTGAGCCGCGGAAGCACGTTGACCATCGACATCCCGGCCACGACCACCCCGAGCACCTCACGGGTGAGCAGCTCGGGGTCGCCCTTGATGAGCTCGCCCTCGACCGAGCGCAGAACGCCGCGCATCGAGGGGGCGATGAGGAAGCGGTCTTCGGGGAGAGCCCACACCGGCACGGGCCGACGCTCGGCCGACGGGGTGACGGGAAGGGTGTCGATGATCTGACGAACGGATGCCACGACCCCGTCGAGCTGGTCGGGATCGGCGCGATTCACGATCACGGCGAAGACCTCGGCGCGCTCGTGCAGGAGCTCGGCGACCGCGAGCGACGCGATCTGACCGACCTCGTGCGGGGTGCGCGCGACCGATAGGCCGAGCGTCTCGCCCTGTCCCTGCTGGGCGCGGCCACCGAGGACGAGGAGCACCGGGGCGCCGAGGTTCGCCGCGATCCGCGCGTTGTAGGCGAGCTCTGCGGGGCTGCCGACGTCGGTGTAGTCACTGCCGATGACGACCACGGCGTCGCACTGCGCCTCGACCGCCTTGTAACGCTCGACGATGCGACCGAGGGCCGCGTCGGCGTCGTCGCGGACGTCGTCGTAGGTCACGCCGACACAGTCGTCGTAGTCGAGGTCGACCCCGTCGTGGTCGAGCAGCATCTCGAGCACGTAGTCGCGCTCGGCCGTCGAACGCGCGATCGGACGGAACACCCCCACGCGCGGAGTGACGCGACTGAGGGCGTCGAGGACCCCCAGAGCCACGGTGGATTTGCCCGAGTGCCCCTCGGCCGACGTGATGTAGATGCTCTGCGTCACGTGTTCCAGCCTATTGCGGGCCCCCGACAACGCTCCGGGGTTGCTTCGGCGTCGAGGCATACCGCACGTGCGCACCCGCGGCCTCGAGGTCGGCCGCCAGCGGAGTGGCGGGGTCGAGATCGGCGACGATTCCCGTCACCCCGTCGAGCGGAAGGATGCCGAAGCGCGAGGCCGCACCCAGCTTCTCCTCGCTCGCGAGGACGAACGTCTCGGCGGCCCGCTCGGCGAGCACGCGCTTCATCGCCGCCTCATCGGCATCCCCCGTCGTGAACCCCGCCGCGGGGTGCACACCCGTCACCCCCAGGAAGAAAATGTCGGCGCTGATCCTCTGGGCGGCCTCGACCGCCGCGGAACCGCACGCGACCGCCGAGTGCTTGAACACCCGGCCGCCGATCACGACGACCTCGGCGTCGTGGTGCAGGAGGGCGGCGGCGATCGTCGGCGAATGCGTGATCACGGTGCCGGCGAACGAGCGGGGCAGCGCTTCCACGAGCGCCAGGGCGGTCGTTCCGCCGTCGAGGAGCACCGTGGCACCGGGTTCGATGAGCTCGACCGCGGCCGCGGCGACGCGGGCCTTGCTCGATCGCGCCACCCTCCCCCGCGCGTCGTAGTCGGCGACCGCCGGCGAGGCTGGGAGAGCCCCGCCGTAGACGCGGACGGCGAGGCCGGCGGCATCCAGTTCTCGGAGGTCGCGACGGATGCTGTCTTCGGAAAGCCCGAGTTCGAGGGCGACGTCTTTCACGACGAGGCGTCCGTCGCGACGGAGCCGCTCGAGCAGGGCGTCTTTGCGGGCGGCGGCGAGCATCACGCTTCACATTCTTGCACGTTTCTGCACTATCGTTCCGAATCATGGATGACGCGCTCCCCGGCACCACCGTGCCCGACCACCGCGGTCGCACCGGCCTTCATCTCACCGGCCGCGACCTCGACCGCAATCCGCGCGTCGAGGTGACCGACGTCGAGCTCCTCGCCGCCGGATGGCACGTGCTGCGCGCGACGACCTTCCGGTACCGCGGCGACGACGGCGAGTGGGTCACGCAGAAGCGCGAGACGTACGACCGCGGCAACGGCGCGACGATCCTGCTCTACGACCCCACGCGGCGGACCGTGCTGCTCACGCGGCAGTTCCGCTACCCCGTGTACGTCAACGACCACCCCGACGGCATGCTCATCGAGACCGCGGCGGGTCTGCTCGACGACGACGATCCGCTCACCGCGATCCGTCGCGAGGCCGAGGAGGAGACGGGTGTCCGCGTCGAAGAGGTGGAGCACGTCTTCGACGTCTACATGAGCCCCGGCTCGGTCACCGAGCGCCTGCACTTCTTCGCCGCGGCGTACGACGGCTCGACGCGCGTGGGCGATCGGGGCGGCCTCGAAGAGGAGGGCGAGGAGATCGAGATCCTCGAGTACGGCATCGACGACGCGCTCCAGCGCATCCGCAACGGCGAGATCCAGGATGCCAAGACCATCATGCTGCTGCAGTGGGCGGTGCTCGACGGACCGTTCGCCCGGCGCTGAGCCGAGACAGCAATTCCAGGCAAAGAAAAGACTCTCCGCGCACCCGGTAGAGCCTGGTTACCCTTGCTACGTTTCCGTCCTGGGGGAGTTGGCCTGGATGCCGCCACGCGGAGAGCCGTGAACAGCTTACCCGATCCGCGTCACACCATCAGCGGGGCCAGGGCGTCGGCCGCCGGGCGCAGGGCCGAGAGCACATCCCCGGGCTCGTCGACGCGATGCCGCGGACCCGAGAAAGCCACGGCTCCCGCGGCCAGTCCGCTCGCATCGCGGATCGGGACGGCGAGGCATCCCGAAGCGGCGGCCAGCTCTCCGCTCTGGCGTGTCGCACCCCACCGCGCGAGATCCTCTCGAGCGCGGTCGAGCTCCGGAGTGCCCGCGCAACCCTGCGACAGCAGCATGAGCCGGCCGAGCGCGTATCGGGCCGGTTCGCGCGCGAGGCGCGCCTCATCCGACAGGGGGAAGTCGGGATCGGCATCCACGACCGCGACCCGTCCATCGACGAAGAGCGCCACGTGCACTCCCCCGCGGACGGCCGAGCGCGCCTCGGCGAGCACGGCTCGGGCGGCCGACGACAGCCGCGCCGGTGGAGCGACGACCGCGGCGAGCTGTGCGACCTTCGCGCCCAGCGCGAACCCCGCGAGATCGGGGGTGCGGACCAGGTATTCGTCCTCGACGAGGAGGTTCACCAGTCGGTAGGTCGTCGCACGGGGCAACCCCAGCTCGGTCGACAGACGCTGGGCGCTCACCCCGGCACCGAGATGAGCGACCGCTTCGAGCACGGCGAGCGCGGAGTGCACGGCGCCCGGCTGGCGAGCGGTGAGCGCCGGCTGCTCACGCATCGTCGGGATGCCGCGGCGACACCACTCCCCCGAGCACCTGCGCCGCGACAGGCTCGTCGTAGACCCCGAGCGCACCGGACCCGTGTCGTCGACGGAGGAGCGTGATGACGACCGCGCACACGGCCGTCAGCCCCGCGACGATCACCACGATCGCACCGCCGGACGAGAGGTCGTCGACGAAGAAGGACACGAGGGCGGCGGCGAGCGCGAGCGCCGAGACGCCGGCGACCACCGTGGAACCGACCGTCGACTCGCCGATACGACGGAGGAAGAAGGGCGCCGCCACGCACACGAGGATGTACGCCACGATGTAGCCCGCGGCACCGAGCCCGATCGTCACGTGCATCGCATCGCGCGTGTCGATCCCCGCGGCGACCACCACGACCGGCAGCGCGGTGATGAGCGGCAACGCCGCGGCCACCGCCGTCGCGGGAGTTCCGAAGCGCGGATGAGTGCGACCGATCGCGGCCGGGAGGACGGCGTCGCGGCTCAGAGCGAAGAGCACGCGTACGAGCGCGGTGGTCGTGCCGATCGCGCACGCCAGGAAGGATGCCGCGATGCCGAGGTCGGCGACGACACCCCAGCCGCCGAGGCCGTACGCTTCGGCGAGTTCGTTGACCGGTGAGGCGCTGGTGGCGAGATCGGCGCCCAGCGCGTCGAAACCCGCGACCTGGGTCACGGCGGCGAGGACGTAGAGGAGCCCCGACAGCACCACGGTGCCGGTGATCGCGCGGGGGACGTTGCGCAGCGGCGAGACCGACTCGACGCTCAAGGTGGCCGCGGACTCGAACCCGACGAAGGCCGTCAGCGCGATCACGGCGGCTGCCGCGAACGCGGTCGGGTCGAGCTGGGCCCCGCCGATCCCCGCGATCGCCGTCAGGTCGAGCGGGCCGATCTTCACCAGGAGCGCGATGAGAAGGACCACGATCAGCGCGACCGACAGCGTCTCGACGACGAGCGCCGCGCGGGCGGAGATCCGGATGCCGCGGACGAGCACGAACGCGACGAGAACGCCTTGCCCCACGACGAAGAGCGCGGTCACGAGCGCTCGATCGATCGACGGCCAGAGTCCCGCGACCAGGTAGGTGGCGTAGTACGCGCCGCCGAGCAATGCGAACATGGCCACCGCACCGTACCCCGTGAGGATCGCCGCGCCCGCGGCGAGACCCGCGCGCGTGCCGAGACCGCGCGCGGTGTACGTGTAGAGGGCTCCCGTGGCGGCGAAGCGGCGCGCGAACTGCGAGACCGTGCGCGCGACCCCGAGGCTCAGGATCGCGGCGGCCACGATCGCGGTGACCGTCGCCCCCGGCGCGAAGCCCGCAACGAGCAGCACGACCGTCGTGGCCGCCGCCGCCGGCGCGACCGCCGCGACCGACTGCGCCGCGAGATCGACGATGCCGATACGGCGCCGGTCGAGTCCGTGCAGCGGGGAACGGTCGCCGAAACCGGCGACGGGATCGGGGCGCGCGATGGCGCGGGCGAGTGCAGTCACGTGGTCTCCGTCGGGTGCTGACGACCGTACGCGCCGGGCGTTGCACCCGGACGAACCGCATGTTTCGTGCTCGTGACCTTCGAATGAGACCGGGGGCGTCGGGCGTCTCAATCCGTCGTGCCACACCTTCACGGGGGCAACACGGACAGGCAACGACGGCGGAGGAACCTCGACACACGAACGCTCCACCTCACCCGACATCCCGGAGGAATCGATATGACCCAGCTCGAATCGAAGGGGGTGGCGGCGTCAGCCAAGCGGACGCTGCAGGGCTCCCTCGGTGTCACGGCGATCGTGTTCATGGTGGTCGCCGCCGCCTCACCGCTCACCGTCGTCGGCGGCGCCGCACCGCTCGGCATCCTGATCGGAAACGGCGCGGGCTTTCCGACCCTGTACGCGGTCAGCGCCGTCATCCTCCTGCTGTTCGCCGTGGGCCTGGCCGCGATGACACGCCATGTCCCGAAGCCCGGCGCCTTCTTCACGTACATCGGCTACGGCCTCGGCCGCCCCTCGGGCCTGGCCGCGGCGTGGACGGCGATGCTCACGTACACGACGATCCAGGTCTCGGTCTACGGCTACATCGGCTACCTGCTCGAGATCACCGTCGTCTCACTCGGGGGTCCCGACCTCGCGTGGTGGCTGTACGCGCTCGCGGTCGTGGGGCTCGTCGGCATCCTGGGCTATCGGCACATCGACCTGTCGAGCAAGGTGCTCGGCGTCCTTCTCGTGGCCGAGGTCGCCATCGTGCTCGCGCTCGTCGCGGCCGTGGTGTTCAACGGCGGCCCCGAGGGCCTGAGCGCGGCACCGTTCGAGCCGGCGAACGTCCTCAGCGGCTCGCCCGGTGTCGGGCTCATGTTCGCCATCGCGGCGTTCATCGGGTTCGAGGCGACGGCGATCTTCCGCGACGAAGCACGCGATCCCGACCGGACGATCCCCCGCGCCACGTACGGCGCCGTGATCGGGATCGGCATCTTCTACACCCTCGCGTCCTGGGGCCTGGTGATGGCCTGGGGTCCCGGCGGGATCATGGAGGCCGCAGCCGATCCCGGCACCCTCATGCTCCGCACCGTCGCGATCTACCTCGGCACCGTCGGCGAGATCATCGTCAACGTCCTGCTGCTGACCTCGATGTTCGCGTGCGTGCTGTCGTTCCACAACGTGCTCACCCGCTACCAGCACGCCATGGCCGGCGCCGGGGTGCTGCCCGACCGTATCGGTGGCGTGCACGCGCGCCACCTCTCGCCGCACGTGTCGTCGATCGTGCAGACGGCGACGGCCGCGGTTCTCACGGCGGTCTTCGCGGTGCTGAACCTCGACCCGCTGCTGCAGGTGTTCACGTGGTTCGCCGGTGTCGCCACCCTCGCCATCGCGGTGCTGATGGCCGCGACCTCCGTCGCCGTGATCGTGTACTTCGCCCGGACCCGCGCCGACCGGCGCGTATGGAACACGATCGTCGCCCCCGCGCTCGGCTTCGTGGGGCTCGCGGTGTCGGCCGTGATCATCGTCGTCTACTTCCCGATCATGGTCGGCGACGTGGACGGTGACGGAAACCCCGTCTTCGGCGCGGTCACCTGGTGCCTTCTGGCGCTGGTGGTGGTCTTCCCCGTCCTCGGCTACGCCCAGGCCGCCTGGATCCGCCGTCGCCGCCCCGCCGCCTACGCCAAGCTCACCGACACCATCGCGGGATGACCGGATGCCGCGGCCCGGCGCCGCGGCATCCTTCCCGCTCCTTTCCCTCCCCGCCCCATCCGAGAGAGACACCATGACCCTCACCGACCCGACGTCCACCGCCTTCACCGCTCCTCCGGCTCCGGCCCACCCGCTGGCATCGCTCTCCCCCGCCGAGATCACGACGGTCCACGCGATCGTCTCGGGCCTCGACGGGCTCGACGAGGCGACCCGCTTCGCCTACGTCGGCCTCGAGGAAGCGCCGAAGGGAGAGGTTCTCGCGTGGGAGCGCGGCGAGGCCGCCTTCCCCGAGCGCCGCGCCCGGGTGCAGTTGCTGAACCTGCGCACCGCCCACTCACTCGACCTCGTCGTCTCGCTCGCCACCGGGGAGGTTCTGCGTCACACCGAGCTCGACGGCTCCGACGGGCAGCTGCCGATCCTCGACGCCGAGTTCGAGGAGGTCGGACTCATCGCGAACGAGAGCGCCGAGTGGGTCGCCGCCCTCGCCGCCCGCGGTCTCACGACCGCCGACGTCGTGCTCGTGCCGCTCTCAGCCGGCCACTACGGCTATGAGAACGAGGTCGGGCGCCGCGTGCTGCGCACCTTCGCGTTCCGTCAGGACCACCCCGCCGACCACCCGTGGGCGCACCCCGTCGACGGCCTCACCGCCTACATCGACGTCGCCGACCGCCGGATCATCGAGATCGTCGACACCCCCGGCTTCACGGTGCCCGAGACGCACGGCAACTTCGACGATCCCGAGCTGCAGGGCCCGCCCCTCGAGGGGCTCAAGCCCATCGTGATCACCCAGCCCGAGGGCGCGAGCTTCACCGTCGACGAGGAGCACGTGACGTGGGGCGAATGGGACCTGCGCATCGGCTTCGACACCCGCGAGGGGCTCATCCTGCGTCAGCTCTCGTTCGCCGGGCGCCCCGTGATGTACCGCGGCTCGATCAGCGAGATGGTCGTGCCCTACGCCGACCCCGCGCCCAACCGGTTCTGGCAGAACTACTTCGACACCGGCGAGTACCTCTTCGGCCGGTACACGAACGAGCTCGAGCTCGGTTGCGACTGCGTCGGCGACATCACCTACGTCGACGCCGTGCTGTCGGACGAGAACGGGATGCCGCGCACCATCCGCAACGCCGTGTGCATGCACGAGGAGGACTTCGGCACCCTCTGGAAGCACACCGACATCTTCACCGGCGCCAGCGAGGTGCGCCGCTCACGGCGGCTGGTCATCTCGTTCTTCACCACCGTCGGCAACTACGACTACGGCTTCTACTGGTACCTGTACCTCGACGGCACGATCGAGTGCGAGGCGAAGCTCACCGGCATCCTGTTCACCTCCGCCTACCCGGGCGAGGGCTACCCGTACGCCTCGGAGGTCGCGCCGGGCCTCGGG
The DNA here is from genome assembly GCF_040686055.1 of Microbacterium sp. NPDC086615. Taxonomy (NCBI): domain Bacteria; kingdom Bacillati; phylum Actinomycetota; class Actinomycetes; order Micrococcales; family Microbacteriaceae; genus Microbacterium; species Microbacterium sp. NPDC086615. The sequence goes on along the minus strand of NZ_JBFBJJ010000011.1, from coordinate 99,459 downwards.
GCGCCGTACCATCAGCACCTGTTCTCGGCGCGGCTCGACATGACCGTCGACGGGGTCGCGAACGTCGTGAACGAGATCGACGCGGTGCGCGTGCCCATCTCGGCCGAGAACCCCGCCGGGAACGCCTTCACGAAGAAGGTGACGCCGATCACGTCGGAGAAGGTGTCGGGCCGCGTCGCCGACGGCGCCGTGAACCGCGTGTGGCAGATCGCCTCGACCGAGAAGACGACGGAGCGCGGACAGGCGACGTCGTACATGCTGTTCCCGACCGAGACTCCGGTGCTGCTGGCCGATGACGCCTCTTCGATCGCCGCGCGCGCGGCGTTCGCCACGAAGAACCTGTTCGTGACGAAGTACGACCCCGATGAGCGATACGCCGCGGGCGACTTCGTCAATCAGCACCCGGGTGGTGCCGGCATCCCGGCCTTCATCGCGGGCGACGAACCGCTCGTCGGCGAAGACGTGGTGCTCTGGCACACATTCGGACTCACGCACTTCCCGCGCAACGAGGACTGGCCCGTCATGCCGATGGACTACGCGAAGTTCACACTGAAGCCGTACAACTTCTTCGAGCGCAATCCCGTCCTGAACGTCCCCGCGCCGGCGAACACGCATTGCGCGCCGACGGCGCATGCCGACGGGCACGGCCACGGCCCGCACGCGGATGAGGCGGTCGGCGCGCACGGTCATGACCACAGCACGCACGGTCACGACGGGCACGGCGACGCGCACCACTGTTGAACCGATGAGCGAGATCCTCCACGCCTGGGCGGTCGCCCCCGCCGCGGTCGGCGCCTGCTGTCTGGCAGCCGATCGCGCGCGGGTGCGGCCGCCCGAGGTCGCGGCATCCGTGCTGATGCTGCTCGCGATGCTGGATGCCGCGGTGTTTGGCGTGATCGCGCCGGTGTGGTGGACGGTTCTGCTGCTGACGGCGGCCCTCGGGCTCGGGGCCTGGCGTCGCCCGCGGCAACGCCGGGTGCCACGCGTCCCCGCCGTCATGACGCTGCACACGACGCTCGGAATGATCGTGATGGCCGGCCTGCAGCTGGCGATGGGCGGGCACGCGACCTCATCCGGCCATGCTCACGGGCTCTCCTTGCCCCCCGTGCTCGTGGGCGCAGCGGCCGTCTACGCCGTGCTGTCGCTCGAGGCCATGCGACGGATGCCGGCGCGGCTCGACCGTGCGCAGATCGGGGCCATGGCGGCATCCGTCATCCTCATGGGCGTTGCAGCGATGTAGGCAGGTCCCCGCCCCCTCCGCCCGGTCTCAGTCCCGTGGGCGTGACGTCCCGTGCAGGTCCAGGACCCAGATCAGCAGGAGGAGAAGAAATGGGCCTCGCTGCGTCGGCAGCGAGGCCCATCGATGTGTTGGGAGTCGTGATCAGCGCGACGATCGCGACGGTGAGTCGCTCGGCGGCTTCGGAAACTGGTTGGCCGGACGGACGGTCGGCTCGACACGGTTGTTCACAGGCTGCTGCGCATGCTCGATCGTCTGTCCACGCATCGTCGTATAGTGCGCGTTACCCGAGTAATTCGTCATGGCATCCTCCATTGACTGTGTGGGACGAATTTAGCACCCGGAGTCTGGAGATGACACGTGCCCACAGATCTCGTCGGCGTCGCGTTCTACGTCCTCCTCATTCTCCCGGGCGTCATGTTCGCGATCAGTCGCGAACGACACCGCCCCCGCATCAAGCAGTCCGCTTTCCGAGAGACCGCCACGGCCATCTTCGTCAGCACCGCAATCGCGGCATCATTCGGCTTCACCGTCGCGATCGCTTCGTTGCTGTCACCGCCTGTTCATTCCGAAGTCGTTCGTTTCCTCGAAGATCCCGCGCTGTACGCCCGCGAACGCTTCGAGGGGTTCGTCATCTTCGGTTTCGTTCTTCTGAGTGTGGCGACCTGGGCTGCCTGGTGGTTGGGGAGCAAGCGAGCCGATGACCTCATCTTCGCCCGCCGCGCGGAAGACCCCAACCGAGACTCCTGGGGCTATGTCTTCACCAGGAAACCCGAGGCGCGTAACTTCGCAGGGGTCCGCCTGAAGGAGGGCACCTGGGTCCAGGGGTTCGTCGACACGTACGGCAACGTCGGTGAAGAGGGTATGCCGAAAGCACTCACTCTGGTCGGCGCCATCGGCATTCGCCCTCCTGGGGGAGAGCTCGAAGCCTACGAAGGCGAAGTGCTCGTGCTCAAAGACGCCGAGATCTTGTACATGACGGTGACGTACATGGACGGGGAACCGGCCCCCGTTGCGGACGCGGCGCGAACGACCCCACGGCAATCCATCCGTATCGGAGTCGTCGCATTGCTTGTGCTGATGATCGTCCTTCTGGTCGCATTCCACGCGAACGGCTGAGAGCAGCCTCTCCCCCTCGGGGAGGTCATGACGACGAAGCGGCCGGGGTGCGATGCACCCCGGCCGCGTGTCAGTCGGATGTCAGCGCGACAACCGCACCGTGACGAGCTAGAACGGACGCAGCTCGAGATCCACGACGCCGCCCTGCACAGCGGTCACCGCTGCGGCATCCACGTCACGCTCCAGCAGGTCGGTCTCGCTCACGCGGGCGACGTAGAACCCGGCCTCGAGGCGCGCGTGCACCCGCTGACCGAGCGCCTCGTACAGGCGCACGACGACGTCTCCCGAGCCGTCCTGCGCGAGCTTGATCGCCTCGACGACCACGCCCGGCTGATCGATCGTCACCAGCGGGGCGACCGATTCCTCGGCGGCATCCGTCACCACCCGCGCGGGCAGGTTCGTCCGGTAGCCCTCGGCCACGGCATCCACGACCTCGGCCTCGACGACGATGCCCACCTCAAGGTGGTGCACACCCTGGTCCTGGCCCGGGTCGGGGAACATCGCCGAGCGGATGATCGACAGACGCACGAGCGAGTACGTGCCGCCGGCCTCGCGCTCGTGGCGCGTGATGTCGTGACCGTACGTCGAGTCGTTCGTCACCGCGACGCCGAAGCCGGGCTCGGCGACCCGCACCCAGCGGTGCGCGGCGGTCTCGAAGCGGGCCGAGTCCCCCGACGTGTTCGTGTGGGTCGGGCGCACGATGTGTCCGAACTGGATCTCGGATGCCGCGCGGTCGGTGTGCACGTCCACGGGGACCCCGAGCTTGAGCAGCTTCTGCTGCTCGTGCCAGTCCACGTCGAGCGAGAGGCGTGCCCCGCCTCGGCGAGAACGGCGAAACGCGAGCGGGGCTCGAGCTTCAACAGGGTGCGAGGCTTGCCGGGACCCGAGATGACCTTGCCCGCCTCGACGATGAGGCCCTCATCGGCGAGACGGCGCGTGACGTTGCTGTGGGTCTGGGCGCTGAGTCCCGTCCGTGCCGCTCGACGCGGCTGAGCCCCTCGGGGGCACGGCGGATCAGGTCGAGCACGAGGGTCTGGTTGTACTCGCCGACAGCCGGCAGGTTCGACCCCGTCCGCATCGCCCCTCGCTCTCGCTCGTCGGCCCGTGACGCGGACTCCGCTCAGCGTACGCCCGCGTAGAAGTAGCGCCCCGCCGCGTCGTCGTCCGTCAGGCGCCGAGCGCGAGCGCCGCTGCGCCCAGCAGGGGCCCGTCGCCGTCGAGGCCGGAGCCGACGATGCGACAGCGTCGCGCGTAGGCGTGCACCGCCGCGGCTTCCGCCGCCAGGCGCACCTGATCGACGTAGTCGTCGGCGACCTGCGAGAACCCGCCCGCGATCGCGACCGCTTCGAGGTCGCACAGCGTCGCCGCCGCGGCGATGGCCTGGCCGACCGCGGTCGCCGAGCGCGACACGGCGGCGCGGGCGATCTCGTCGCCGGCACGGTACGACGCCGCCAGGTCGAGTCCGGTGGCACCCTCCCAGCCCTGCGTGCGCGCCCACGCGACGGTTCCGGGACCGGCGGCCACGGCTTCGAGAGTGGATGCCACGGCGTCACCGTCGTGGATCGTGCGCACGAACGTCTGCCCGAGGTGACCCGCGTTGCCGCTCGCCCCGCCCATCGGACGCCCGTCCAGGACGAATCCTCCGCCGACCCCCGTGGAGACGACGATCGCCATCGCGTTCCGGCATCCGCGCAGAGATCCCCGCCAGTGCTCGGCGAGCGCGATGCACGTGCCGTCGAGGGCGAGCGTGATCGGACCGTCGATCAGACCGCTCAGCACCTCGTCGATCGGGAGACCGGCGGCCTGGGGCAGGTTGAGCGGCGAGACCGAGCGCGACGGGAGGTCGACCGGTCCGGCGCTGCCGACGCCGATCGCGCCGACACGCAGACCGGGGACCGCAGCCAGCGCCCCCTCCGCCGCTTCGCGGACGTTGCGTGCGATGGCCTTGCGGTCGTTCTCGCGCCCGGTGGGCCGGCGCGTCACGCTCTCTCGCACCACCTCGCCGGCGACCGACACGACGGCAGCGTCGACCTTCGTCCCGCCGATGTCGACGGCGAGAACGTGGGTGTACGCGGGCAGGGACGGGGTGGCATCGGACATGCGCGCTCCTCGGGTGAACGAATGCTCCCCGATCCTAGGGGCCGGTGCATCCGCCGAGTGACGCCTGTGCACCGCGCCCCGGACGGCCCCGAGCCCCGCGGCGCAGGTTACGATCAGGTCACGGCGGCAACGGCTGCCGCCGCCCATCGACACGAGGGATGCCATGGACGAGACGGCCACGCCCGAGGCGGCATCGCGACTCCGCCGCACCGAGACCGCCCGCCCGGGAAGTGACGAGCCGCTCACCGCGGAGTCCTTCGCCCGGCTGACCGATCAGATCACGGCATCCGTCTCGAACGTCATCGACGGCAAGCCGGAGGCCGTCCAGAGCGCTCTGATCGCGCTCCTGGCCGAGGGGCACCTGCTCATCGAGGACGTCCCCGGGGTGGGCAAGACCATGCTCGCCCGCGCGCTGGCCGCGACGGTCGACGCCGACGTGCGACGCATCCAGTTCACGCCCGACCTCCTACCCGGAGACATCACGGGCGTCTCGGTTTTCAACCCGGTCACGCGGCAATTCGAGTTCACGCCTGGCGCGGTGTTCGCCAACATCGTCATTGCCGACGAGATCAACCGCTCCTCCCCCAAGACGCAATCGTCGCTGCTCGAGGCGATGGAGGAGCGCCAGGTGACGATCGACGGGCGGACGCACGTGCTGCCCTCCCCGTTCCTCGTCGTGGCGACGCAGAACCCCTTCGAGATGGAGGGCACCTACGCCCTCCCCGAGGCTCAGCGCGACCGCTTCCTCCTGCGCATCTCGATGGGCTACCCCGATGCCGCCGCCGAAGCGCTCATGCTGCGCCAGCGCGACTCCGTGAACCCCCTGGACGGGATCGTGCCCGTCGTGACCGCGCGGCAGATCACCGCGATGATCGCCTGGGCCCGCGGGGTGCACGTCGCCCCCGCGCTCGAGGAGTACGTCGTGGCGCTGGCGCAGGCGACGCGGAGCCACCCCGACATCCGCCTGGGCGCGAGTCCGCGGGCCACTCTGCAGCTGGTCCGTGCGGCCAAGGTCCGGGCGGCGCTCGACGGGCGCGCCTACGTCATCCCCGACGACCTGACGTCGCTGCTCAACCCGGTGTTCGGTCACCGCCTCATCGCGAACCGCTCCGCCGCGGGCGGCCGCGCGGGAGCGGTCGTGGTGTCCGAGGCGCTCGACCGCATCGCCGCGAGCGTGCGCGTCCCGCTCGCCGCCCGAGCGTGAGGACCCGATGAGACGCCGGTGGCCGCTGACCCTCCGGGGCAGCGGTGCCGCCGTGCTCGCGGTCGCCTCCCTCGTCATCGCGCAGCGGGCCGGCATCCCCGAACTGATGTACTTCGGCGTGCTCATGGCCGCGCTGCTGGCCGCGGCCGCCGTCACCCTCCTGATCGCGCGGCGCACCGACCGCGTCACGCGGACCGTCCGCCCCGACGTGATCGACGTGGGATCGCGCACCGACGTCGTCGTGCGCGTCGGCCTGCAGACGGCCCTGCCGACCGCTCCCGGCCGATGGGCCGACGCCCTTCCCGCGGGGGTGAGCGGGAACGCGCGGGGTCTGTTCCCGGCGACGGCGTCATCGCTCGGCCGCGACACCGTCCCCGTCGAGCTCCGTTACGAGATCGTCGGCCGCGAGCGGGGCGTTCATGCGCTGGGACCCCTCGAGGTCGTCACGACCGACCCGTTCGGCCTCGTCCGTCGCCGATTCAAGCTCGGGCGGCCCTCCCCGATCACGGTCGCCCCCGCGATCGTCGACCTTCCGCCGCTTCCCCCGACCGGGGGCGAGGCGGGCGGTACCCGGCAGTCCTCGGCGCTGCAGCTCGGGGAGGGCGTCGACAACCTGGTCGCCCGTCCCTACGCCCCGGGCGACTCGATGCGGCGCATCCACTGGCGCGCGACCGCGCATCGCGACACCCTCATGGTGCGCCAGGAGGAACAGGAGTCCAGCCCCGCGGCGACCGTCGTGCTCGATCGTGCCCCGTCGCGGTGGTCCGCCGCGGCCGGCGAGGCGCCGAGCGCCGACATCGCTTTCGAGACGGCGGTCTCGGCGTGCGTGTCGGCGGTCGCACGCCTGGTGCACGAGGGGTACACGGTCGACGTCGTCGACAGCGACGGCGAGCTCCTGGCCGAGCCCGTCGACGGCGGAGAAGAGGGAGAGGCGCGCGCGCTCGCGGCGTCGTTCGCCGGCCTGACCGCGCGCATCGACGGTTCGTCCGCGCGCGTGATCCCTGCGTCGGCAGCGGTCATGATGGGACCGGTCGTGGTCGTCACGGCCGACCCCTCGCGTGACCCCGCGCTCGTCCCCGGCGCCTTCGCGCAGCGCTCGGCGCTGCCGATCATGGTCCTGGTGTCGGCCCAGCCCGATCTCGACGTCCCGCTCGCCGCGGGGTGGCGCGTGGCATCCGTCCGCCCCGGTGGCGACATCGCCGCCGCGTGGGCCGAGGCGACCGAGAGAGGACTCGCCGATGTCGGCCGGTGATGTGACGCAGCTGCGCACGCCCCGTCGCCGTCGCGACGCGTCGTTGCTGACCCTCGGCCTGTTCGCGGCGATGGCCGCTGCCATGCTCCCCGTGTTCTCGGTCATGGCTCCGGGCTCGTGGACCGTCCAGGCCGCTTTCCTCACGGCGGCCCTCCTCGGTGCCGGGCTCGTCGCGCGACTGTGCGCACTGCCGGCGCTGGTGGCGACGGTGATCGAGCTGGGCATCTGGGTCTTCGCGCTCACGGCCCTGTTCGGGCGCACCACGGCGGTGCTGGGGTTCATCCCGAGCCCGGCCACCGTGAGCACCGTCCCGGGCCTCGTCTCCGCGGCATCCGAAGAGATCCGTACCGGTGTCGCGCCCGTCGCGCCGGGAGTGGGACTCGCGTTCGTGCTGGTCGCGGCGATCGGCGCCCTCGCGATCGTGTTGGATCACGTCGTGCTCACGGCCCGGATGCCGCTGCTCGCCGCCGTGGGTCTCGTCGCGGTCTCGCTCATCCCCACCATCGCCATCCCGGCGGACGTGGACGTGCCGGGCTTCGTCCTGCTCGCCCTCGCGCTCCTCTTCCTGCTGCGCGTGGACACGCGCTCGCGCCACGCCGGCAGCCGTTCGCGTGGGCGCGGCGCGTCCGCCACCGCCCTCGGCATCGCCGCGGTCGCGGTGCTCGTCGCCGTCGTCGCGACGCCCCTCCTCCCCCAACCGGCCCTGCGCTTCGCCTCCGGCGGGACGGGCGGATACGGAACGACGATCAACCCCAACCTCGAGCTCGGCAACGACCTGCGCCAGCCGCGCGACGTCGACGTGCTCACGCTGCAGACGGACGCACCCACACCGCCCTACCTGCGCGCGGTGACGCTCTCGAGCTTCGACGGCTCGGTGTGGCAGCCCGACCGCGCCGACACCGTGAACGTCCCCGACGACGGCCCGGTGTTCGCGGCCCCGGAGATCGACCCTGACATCGCGGTCGCGCAGTACACGACCGACATCTCGGTCGGCGAGCTCGACAGCCCGTGGCTCCCCGTCCCCTCCCCCGCGACGACCGTGACGGGTCTGCAGGGCGACTGGCTCGGGATGCCGGACAACCGCACGATCGTGTCGCGCGCGGGCTCGTCGCGCGACCAGGACTACGAGGTGCAGACGATCGCGCCGCGACCGACCCTCGAGCAGATCCGCGCGCGTCCCGTCGGAGGATCGGAGCTGGGCGATGCGGTGCGCGCCCTGCCCGCCGACGTCCCCGCCATCATCGGCGACACCGCCCGTGAGATCACGGCGGGCGCGTCGTCGCCGTACGACGCCCTGATCGACCTGCAGACCTGGTTCCGCAGCAGCGCGTTCCGGTACTCGCTCGACGCCCCGGTCGAGGCGGGGTTCGACGGGGCGGGACTGGATGCCGTGGCCGACTTCCTCCAGGCGCGCACCGGATACTGCGTGCACTACGCCTCGGCCTTCGCCGTGATGGCCCGAACGCTCGACATGCCCTCACGCATCGTCGTGGGCTACCTGCCCGGCACGATGTCCAGCTCGGGCATCGGGCAGGAGCGGTCCACGTTCACCGTCACCTCGAGCCAGCTGCACGCGTGGCCCGAGGTGTATTTCCAGGGCATCGGCTGGGTGCCGTTCGAGCCCACCAACAGCCTCGGCGTCCCCACGAACTTCGCCTCCGGCAGCACGGGCAGCACGACCACCACCCCCAACGCTCCGCAGCAGTCGCAGAGCGCGGCACCGGGCAGCCAACCCACGACCGCCCCCTCGCTCGGAAACGAGGACGGCCCCGGGCTGTCGAGCGGAAGCACCGCGGGCGCGACGCGGGCGATCGGTCCGGGTCTGCTGATCGCCGCGGGCATCGCGGTGCTGCTCCTGATTCTCGCGGTTCCCGCGGTGGTTCGATCTCTGCGACGCCGTTCGCGTCTCACCGCGGCACGGGCGGGAGACCCCGTGGCCGCGTGGACGGCGGTGCAGGACGACGCGGTGGATCTCGGCATCCCGGTCCCGGGCGGTGAGTCGCCGCGGCGGTTCGCCGAGCGTCTCGTGCGGGACCACGGCGCCGATGCCGACGACGTCGACCTCCTGCGCGCGGCGGTCGAGCGCGTCAGCTACGCCGAGAACGCGCTGGATGCCACCGCCGGACCGCTCCTCGCCGACGCCGCCGCGCGGGTCGGCGCGAGCCTGAGCGCCCGGGTTGCGGGGCCGCGCCGCGTGCTCGCGCGGGTCCTTCCGCGTTCGCTCGTCGTGCGGCCGGGGACGGCGGCTGCCGAAGAGCGTGAGCGGGTCGGCGCGTAGCGGGTTCGAGCCCCCGGACGTCTCGCGCCCCGCGGAACGAACGCGAGAGCCCCGCCCGAACTTGCGTTCGGACGGGGCTCCTCGTGGCGGAAGTGACAGGATTTGAACCTGCGAGGCGAGTTACCCCGCCTACATGGATTCCAGCCATGCTCCTTAGGCCGCTCGGACACACTTCCAAGGGACGATCTTACACGGCGGCGACCCCGTCCCCCGCCGCGGGCTCTCTCAGCGGACGTCGGCGCCCTCGTCGAGCAGCGACCGCGGCACGCGGTGCAGCGTGACCGCCCCCACCGCGTCGAACGGGTGCAGGGGGTCCGGATCGACCGCGCCGGTGGGACCGCCGAGCTCCGAGTGCGCGAGCGCACTCATCACGGTGTAGGCGTCCATGGCATCCCATCCGCGGTCGACGAAGGCGTCGAAGGCGTCCTCGTAGCCGCGTCGCACGCTCTCTTGCACGGTGGCACCAAGGCCGACGAAGATCCACTCCCCGGCCGTGGCGATGCGCGGGGCGCGCAGCCCCATGCCCGGGACCACCTCCACCGACACGACGACCGTGCCCTCGGCCTCGATCGCGACGAACGACGACTCGCCGCGCGCCATGATCGCGTGCACGTCGCCGATCGCGAGGAGCGCCCCCTCGACCTCGACGGGCAGGTACACCGTCGCGCCGGGGGCGATGTCGGTGACGTCCATGTTGCCGCCGATCGCGTGGGCGGGCATGACCGTGCTCGCGACCCCCGATGCCGGCGCCGTGCCGATGCAGCCCACCATGGGTCGGGGCGCGACGGTCACGGCATCCGTCAGGTGCACTCCGGCGGCGTCGATCGGGATGCGACGCGTCACGACGCGGTCGGGCATGCGGTCGCGCAGGGCCCCGACACCGGGCAGGCTCATCGCCCACCCGGTGTCGGTCAGCCGGATCTCGTGGATCGTCACCGCGAGGGCGTCTCCGGGACGGGCACCCTCGACGTACACGGGGCCGGTCACCGGATTCAGCGGTGCCTCGAGCCTCGCGAGGTCGCCGTGCTCATGCAGCTCGCGGTAAACGGCGTCGTCGGTCTGGAACGCGAGGCGCTCCCCCGTGCCGGGCCGCACGCGCAGCACGGGTGGCACCGACGCATCGTGACCGGGGCGTCCGTGCTCCTTGCCCAGGAAGTGGTCCGTCACCGCGAGGCCACCTCGCCGCCGCCCTCACCGGCCGTCGCCGTCGCGTGCTCGGGCAGCGGCCCGGTCGCGCCACCGCTCTTGCGAGCGAAGATGAGGTAGACGACGCCACCGACGACGAGCCACAGGATGCCGCCGACCTTCGCGGTGATGTCGGCGTTCAGCAGCACGTAGCCGATGATGAGGAATCCGATGACCGGCACGACGAGGTGCAGCAGGTAGTTCTTCGACTTCTTCTTGCCGAGGTAGTAGACCGCGACCGAGACGTGCAGCAGGAGGAAGCCGAGCAGCGCCCCAAAGTTCACCAGCGACGAGATCACGGCGATCTGGCCGACGAAGAACAGCACGAGCACGAGCGAGATCGCGCTGACCGAGAGGATTGCAGCCAACGGCACCTGGCGCGAGTTGACCTTCGACAGGAAGGCGGGGAGGCGCCGGTCGCGGCTCATCGAGTACAGCAGGCGCGAGGTCGCGGCCTGGGCCGCGACGGCGTTGGCGATGCCGACCGCGACGACGTTGACGGCGAGGAACGCGGTGGCCCAGCCCGAACCCGCTGCCTGAGCGACGAGCAGGAAGAAGGCGTTGTTGACGTCGTCGTCGGAGAATGCGATCGTGCCGGCGGCCAGGGCGCTGGCGAACCACGTCTGGGCGATGAAGAGCACCGCCACCACGAGCAGCGCGATGATCATCGCGCGACCGCCCGACTTGCGGTCACCGGTGGACTCCTCGGCCATCGTCGAGATGCCGTCGAAGCCGAGGAAGCTCAGCACCGCGATCGAGAGGGCGGTGGCGATGAGGGCGGGGTTGACCTTCTCGGCATCCCACACCGGGGCGATCGAGAACTCGGCCCCGGGAATCGCTCCTGAGGAGAGGGCGACCATGGCGATCACGACGAAGATGACGACGAAGAGGAGCTGGATGCCGAGCATGACGCGGTTCGCGAGCTTGATCGAGCCGATGCCGAGCACGTTGATGACGGTGTTGATGATGACGAACGCCACCGCCCAGATCCACTGGGGCACGTCGGGGAAGATCCCGGCCATCGACGACGCCGCGAACACGTAGAGGAGCGTGGGGACGAGCAGGTAGTCCAGCAGGATCGCCCACCCGGCGAAGAACCCGACGGTGGGGTGGATGCCGCGACCCACGTAGGAGAAGACGGAGCCCGCGATCGGGAACGCCTTCGACATCTGCGCGTAGGCGAGCGCGGTGAAGATCATGGCCACGACGCCCGTGATGTACACGAGCGGGACCATGCCGCTGGCGGCGTTGTACACGACGCCGAAGATGGCCCACGGGGCGATCGGCACCATGAAGACCAGGCCGTAGACGACGAGGTCGAGGGTGGACATGGAGCGCTTGAGCTCCTGCTTGTAGCCGAAGGACTCCAGCGATTGCTGGGCTCCGGGGGCGGTGTCGGACATGGAACTCCTGTTCGGGTGCGGTGGAGCGTAACGGGGCGGGTCGGGTCAGGGAAGAGGAGCGAGGAAGTCGGCGATCACCCGGCGGAACTCGTCGGGCTGCTCGAGGTGCGTGCAGTGGCTCGCGCCGGCGAACACGTGCGAGCGCGCGCCGGGGATGTGCTCGACGAAGGGCGCCCACGTCTCGGGCGTGGCCTCGTCGAACTCGCCGGCGACCACGAGCGTGGGCACGGCGACCTGCGGCAGGCGGTCGATGATCGTCCAGTCGCGGCCGGTGCCGACGACGTGGAACTCGTTGGGCCCGTTCATCGTGAAGTACACCGTCGGGTCGGCGAGCATCTGCTGCTCGCTGTCGACGAAGTCCTGCGGCATGGGGGTGACGCGGCAGACGTGGCGCTCGTAGAAGACGCGGGTGGCATCCACGTACTCGGGGTCGTCGAGGGTGCCGTCGGCCTCATGACGGTCGAGGGCCTCGCGGGCTTCGACGGGCAGCTCGGCGCGCAGCCGAGCCGCGCCGGCGAGCCACAGTTCCATGGATGCCGGGGAGTTGCAGATCTCGAGACTCTTCAGCCCCGTCGGCTGTCGGACGGCGATCTCGGCGCCGAGCATGCCTCCCCACGACTGTCCGAGCACGTGGTACTCGTCGAAGCCGAGAGCCTCGCGCAGGTTGTGGAATTCGTCGACGAAGAGCTGGGGAACCCACTGCGAGGCCGGGGCGTCGGGGTGGTGCGAGCTCTTCCCGCACCCGATCTGGTCGTAGTGCACGACGGTTCGGCCGGTGAGCTCGGCGAGAGCGTCGAGGTTCGCGACGTAGTTGTGCGCCATTCCGGGTCCGCCGTGCAGGACGAACAGCGGAGCTTTGCCGGTCGGCTCGGCGGGTTCGGTGAGGCGGGCCCAGGTGAAGCCGTCGTGGAAGGGAACGGTGATCTCGCGGTGCATGGAGTCATCGTGGACCCCTTAATGGTTCGTTGGCAAACCTTTTCTGCGGAATTAACATGGAGGAAACGACGGGAGCCCATGGCCGAGACCGACGACGCCTCCCTGGTGGACCGCGTCACCCAGCGCCTCATCACCGCGGTCGCGGTGGGCGAGTTCCTGCCCGGCACCCGTCTTCCGGCCGAGCGCGACCTCTCCCCCCTCCTGGGAGTGGGGCGCACCACCGTCCGCGCCGCACTCGACGACCTGGCGACGCGCGGACTGATCGAGAAGCGCCGCGGCCGCGCGGGCGGCACCTTCGTCGCCGAGGAGTGGCCGGCCTCGATCGTCGTCGGCGTCGACCGCTGGTTCGAGCAGCGCTGGAGCGACCTCGTCGACGCGTGCACCGCGAGCTCGATGCTGCACTCCTCGCTCGCCCGCCTCGCCGCCGAAAGACGGACGGATGCCGACATCGCGGTCATGCAAGACCGTCTGGCCGCCTTCCACGCGGCGGATTCCGGCAATCCCAAGCAGCGCGCCGACAGCCTCCTGCACCTGTCGATCATCGACGCGGCGCACAACACGGCCCTGCGCGACATCCTCCTCGAGCACGAGAGACACCTCTCGCTGTCGGCTCCCGCGCACCCGTGGGGCGACCGCGAGAGTCACCGTCGCATGGAGAGCCGCGCCGCGCGCGAACACGATGCGATCGTGGCGGCGATCGTGACGGCGGCCCCCGACGAGGCCGCCGAGCTCGCGCGCCGGCACGTGCAGATCGACCTCGAGCTCTTCACCGAGGCGCGGGAGTTCGCGCGCCGCCGCGCGGCCGCGGCCGCGGGCTCGGACTGAGGCGCGCAAGCGGTAGCCGCGACGGGAGGATGTTCCGCACGCGGAGGACCGCCACGGCTTCCGGCATCCTCCCTCGGCTAGATCTCCTCCCGGGGACCGTCACAGCCGGGCGCGCCGACGACGCGGGGCGTGACTCGGCGTCCGGGACGGGAGGAGATTCTGGGACGGGAGGACGATCTGGCCCCGCGGAATACTCCCTCCGCCGAATCTCCTCCCAGGAACCGTCGCGGCCCGACGCGCCGACGACGCGGGGCGTAGCTCGGCGTCTGAGACGGGAGGAGACTCGGCGACGGGAGGACGATCCGGGCCGGCGGCATCCTCCCTTCGCCGAATCTCCTCCCGAGAGCTCGGCCTCAGCCTTGCAGGCGCGCCTCCAGGCCCGCCCGGACGCCCGGCCACTCCTCCCGGAGGATCGAGAAGTAGAGCGTGTCGCCGATCGAGCCGTCGCCGGCGATGCGGTGGTGACGCAGCCGTCCCTCGAAGGTCGCGCCGAGGCGCTCGATCGCCCGCGCGCTGCGCTCGTTGCGCGCGTCGCAGCGCAGTGCCACGCGGTTGAGCGCCCACTCCTCGAACGCGTGCGCGAGCAACAGCAGCTTCGTCGCGGGATTCGTTCGCCCGCCCTGGAACGCGCGGCCGTACCAGGTCGTCCCGATCTCGACCCGGCCCTGCGCGGGCGCGAGGTCGTAGAACGTGGTGGATCCACGGACGCCGGAGGTCTCGGCATCCCGAACCGTGAAAGCGAACATTCCCGGCGCCTCGCGCTGACGCTCGACGTGCGCGGCATAGGCGTCGACCGTCGCGGGCCAGGGCGTCGTCATGCCCGCCCAGAGGGAGGCGTCGGTCAGGGCCCAAGCCTCTGCGGCGTCATCGGGACGAGCGGGGGTGAGACGGATGCCGTGCCCCTCGAGCACGAGGTCGTGAGCGGTCATCGCGCCTCCAACTGCGCGACGAACTCGTCGGCTGCGGCGAGCTTGCGGCGCAGGTCGTCACGGCGGAGGATCGCCTCGTCGCGGATGTCGGCGAAGCGAGCTTGCAGCGCCGGGTCGCCGGGTGCGGCGTCGAGGCCGTCGACCACCGCGAGCAGCTCGCCCATCTGCTCGAGCGAGTACCCGAGCGGCTTCATGCGTCGGATCAACAGCAAGCGCGCCTCGTCATCGGCGGTGTACAGACGGAACCCGCCCTCGCTGCGCGCGGAGGGGCGGAGCAGACCGATCTCGTCGTAGTGGCGGAGCGTGCGGATCGACATGCCCGTCCGCTCCGCGAGCTCGCCGATCTGCATCGTGCGCTCGTCGGTCATGACCTCCCCGATCCCGCAACCCTCTCGTTACGGTAGAGTCTTCCTGGGTCGCGATCGCGACCCCCCTATTCTTCCCCGCGCGACGCGGATCCCCTCCGGAGCACCTCCATGACGAACGTCCTCGCACGCCCGCGCCCCGAGCCCACGGTGCTGCAGGCCCTGCGCTCGCCCCGCCTGCTCACCCGCGAAGTGCTCGCCGGCCTCGTCGTGGCGATCGCGCTGATCCCCGAGGCGATCGCCTTCTCGATCATCGCCGGGGTCGACCCGCGACTGGGGCTGTTCTCGTCGTTCGTCATGGCCGTCGCGATCGCGTTCCTCGGCGGACGCCCGGCCATGATCAGCGCGGCGACCGGCGCCGTCGCCCTCGTCATCGCGCCGGTGGCCCGTGAGCACGGGGTGGACTACCTGCTCGCGACGGTGATCCTCGGCGGCATCCTGCAGGTCGTCCTGGGTCTGTTCGGCGTCGCCAAGCTCATGCGCTTCATCCCGCGCAGCGTCATGGTCGGGTTCGTCAACGCGCTGGCGATCCTCATCTTTACCGCGCAGGTGCCGCAGCTCATCGGGGTGCCCTGGGCTGTGTACCCGATCGCGGCGGCGGGCCTGCTGATCATGTACCTGTTGCCGCGCCTGACGAAGGCCGTGCCCGCCCCGCTCGTGGCCATCGTGCTGCTGACGGGCGCCGTCGTGGTGCTCGGCATCTCGGTGCCCACCGTCGGCGATCAGGGGGCACTCCCCGAGAGCCTGCCGGCGCTGCTGATCCCGAACGTGCCGTTCACCCTCGAGACGCTCGGCATCGTCTTCCCCTTCGCGCTCGCCATGGCGATCGTCGGGCTGCTCGAGTCGCTCATGACCGCGGCCCTCGTCGATGACATCACCGACACGCCGTCGTCGAAGACCCGCGAGTCGCTCGGCCAGGGCGCCGCGAACGTGCTGTCGGGGCTGTTCGGCGGGATGGGCGGTTGCGCGATGATCGGCCAGACGATGATCAACGTGAAGGCGTCGGGCGCGCGAACGCGCATCTCGACCTTTCTCGCCGGAGTTTTCCTGCTCGTGCTCGTGCTCGTGTTCGGCGACGTCGTCGCGATCATCCCCATGGCCGTGCTCGTGGCCGTCATGATCGTCGTGTCGATCGCCACCTTCGACTGGCACAGCATCCGCCCCTCGACCCTGCGCCGGATGCCGCTCAGCGAGACCATCGTGATGGTGCTCACGGTCGCGATCACCGTGTGGACGCACAACCTCGCGATCGGCGTGGGGGTCGGGGTGATCGCCGCGGCGGTGCTGTTCGCCCGGCGCGTGGCTTCGCTGACGACCGTCACCCGCTCGGTCGAGGGCGACACGGCGCGGTACACCGTCGAGGGCGAGCTCTTCTTCGCGTCGAGCAACGACCTCACGACGAAGTTCGCGTACCACCGCGACCCGGCGCGCGTCGTGATCGACCTGTCGCGTTCGCACGTGTGGGACGCATCGACCGTCGCGGCCCTGGATGCCGTGCAGACGAAGTACGCGCACCTCGGGACGACCGTCGAGCTCCAGGGGATGAACGCCGCCGCGGCGCGGTTCCACGAGCGCCTCAGCGGGGGCCTCGGCGCGGGGCACTGACGCTCGCCGGCTGCGCTTGCGTGGCGAGCGGAGGACCAGGGACGGCGGGAGGAAGCTCGGACGAGAATCCTCCTCCGCCGGTCACATCTCCTCCCCTCGCCACCGGGCGGGCGACGCCGGCGACCGCGCCATCGTGGCGAGCGGAGGATCAGGGACGGCGGGAGGACGCCCGGGCCGGAATCCTCCTCCGCCGGTCACAGCCCCTCCCTCCACCACCACGCGTCTCGCGCGCGACGACCTCAGGAACGCAGCGTGGTCGACGGCGTCTCGCCGAACTCCCCGCGGTACATCGCGGCGAAGCGACCGAGGTTCGAGAAGCCCCAGCGCGCCGCGATCGCCGCGACCGTGTCGACGGACGGGTCGGCGCTGCGCAGATCGGCGCGAGCCGCGTCCAGGCGCACGCGCCGCAGGTACTGCATGGGGGTGCGCCCGGTGGAGGCCCGGAAGGCGTATTGCAGGCCGCGGGGCGACAGCCGGGCCGCCGCAGCGATGTCGGCCAGAACGACCGACTCCGCCGCGTGGGCTTCGATGTACGCCTTGGCGCGGCGGACGGGGGCCGGCAGCGGACGGGCAGGGCGGCCCGCGGCGAGCGCATCGGTGAAGGTCGTGGGGAAGGTGAGCAGCGACGCCTCGAGCATGAGCGTCCGCGCCTGCTGCTGGATCAGCGGGGTTCGCTCCGGGGAGCGCAGCAGGACATCTCTCGCGTACTCCCACGTGCGCGTCCAGTACCGCAGGCGCTGCTCGCTGACCGGGGCGTACCCGGTCGCACGGACCCGCAGTCCTTCATCACCCGAAAGCCGACGCGCGCCGTCCTCGAAATCGGACCGCGAGAACGAGACAGCGGTCCCGGCGATGCGACCGGTGAAGGCCACCTCGAGTGGGCGATCGACGACCATGAAGGGGACCGCCGTGTCGATGCGTTCACGGCGATACGTTCCCGCCACGCGCGACCCCGCGATCCGCCCCATGACGACCTGATCGAGAGGGTCGGACTCGACGAGCATGGTCGATCCGATCGTGTAATCGCAGAAGGCGAAACCCGTATCCGAGACGGCGTGCCAGTTCAACGCGGGCTGAATGGCGTCGGCGCGCGAGATACGAGCCCCCGGAACGACCGTCTGCCACATCTCCTCGACGACGGCGGCATCCCTGGTCTCGATGTTCGTATGCTCCACGGGGCTTTCCTAAATCGTCCGGAAACGTGCGGCAACACCGTTGCTTTCTCACGCGAAATGTGCGTGGGATCGCTCTCAGGACATCGGGGGGATATCGACGAGAAAGGATGCCGGGGGAATCCCTTCACCGTACCGTTCCCGGTCAGTGGCGAGAAACGAGCGGGGGCGGCCGCTGGGCAGCGCTCGCGCACCGATCGTGGTCTCTCGGCCCGCGACCGAGACGGCGGGTCGCATAATTGGTGAGGCTCGCGTTCCGGCGGCCATCGATCGACGGGATGCCAAATGACCTTTCGCACCATGGCGACTCTGCAATCGTGGGTCGATGACTTCCATGCCCTGGGGTACCACGACGCCGACATTCTGCGGGTCATTCCCCAGGATCTGGACGACGATCTGGATCGAGGGCTGATCGCGGCGCAGCTGCGCAGCGTTTCGACGACGTTCTTCGTGGCTCCCGGCGCTGCTGCCGGATCGACGGACTGGGCCGTGACATTCGAGCCGCGCGAGAACGCCGCTCCGCTGCCCGCGGGGAAGGTGCTCGCCCTCTCGGGAGAGCTCGCGATGCTCTCGGCGCTCTGCTCGTTCCTGCAGGCGCGCTCCGAAGCATTCCTCGCGGGGCAGTAAGGGTCGTCAGCCCGCTCGCGAGGCCTCGGCGACGACGCGTTCGAGAATGTGAGCGACGCGTGCGCCCTCATCCGGGTCGAGTGCCGCGATCGCCCGCTCGATCGACCGGTCGAAAGCGCGCAACAGCGACCAGGGGTGCGCGTCGAGGTCGATGATCGCGGTGATGTGGTTCACCCGACGATCCTCGGTGTCGAGGTCGCGACGCACCGCACCGCGCTGCACCAATCGATCGATCAGCGTCGTCACGCCGGCGGACGTGATGCCGAGGTGGTCGCGCACGTCCGAGGGTCGAGCGCCCGGGTTGTCCACGATGAAGAGCAGCGCGCGAGCGTCGAGTTCGTTCAACGACAGCTCGCGCCGCGCCTCGGCGACCGCCGTGCGACGCGCCTCGCCGTAGGCGAGGAGGGCGCGGCCCATCGATGAATCCGGGGCGGAGCCGGATGGCGAATTGGGTGACGACGACACGACCGTACATCGTACTCATTCCGGCTCTGTGCGCGTGAGCGGACGCCGACGGGTGAACGGACGAGCACTGGGCCGGATCGCGCATTGCACGCGCAACGGCGGGGCGCAAGGCCATCGGAAGCGCCCGTCGATCGCACCTATACCGAGAGTCCCATCAGGACAACGGAAGGAGCGAACATGTCGCAGTTCACCGCGTCAGACGGCGAGGAGCGAGACGCCCCCGGAAAAATGGATGCCGCTACGCACGAGGCGTCCGAAGTCACCACCACCGCACGAGAGGCCGCGCAGAGCGTCGCCGAGACGAGTGCGCGCGAGGCGGCAGCGGTCGCCGGCGTCGCCAAGGATCGCGTCGCCGACCTCGTGTCGCAGTCGCGTCGAGAGCTCGCCGACCAGGCAGCCGGCCAGCAGCAGCGTCTCGCCGTCGGCCTCGGCACGATGGGCGACGACCTCTCGCGGATGGCGGATGCCGACGAGAACGGCGGTTTCGCGGGCGAACTCGTGCGGCGCGCGGCGTCTCACGTGTCGACGGTCGGAACCTGGCTCGGCGACCGCGATCCCCAGCAGCTCCTCCACGATGTGACGGGTTTCGCCCGGCGTCGGCCCGGCACGTTCATCGCGGCGGCCGCGATCGCGGGAATCGTCGTCGGCCGCCTCAGCCGGGCCCTGGCCGCCGGCGCATCGACCGGAGACGCATCGAGCACCGCGAGCGCGTCGGACACGGCGGACGGCCCACGATTCGCCGAGGCGGATGCCGCCGCGCGGGCAGCCGAGGCTCCTCTCCCCTCGACCGAGGGGGATGCCGTCGTCGACGACACCGGCCTCGTCGCGGGAGTCGACGGTGGCGATCCGCCGCTGTACACCGAATCCGCCGCCCGCCTCGGTGGCACAGACGCCCGGGGTGACGGATGAGCGACGCAACCCCCTCGGAGCGCCGGGCCGCGACCACCTCGCTCGGCGACCTGGTCGGCGAGGTCACGCGCGACATGTCCACCCTCATGCGCCAGGAGCTCGCGCTCGCGAAAGCGGAGGTGAAGGACTCGGCCTCGAAGTCGGCGAAAGGTGCCGGGCTGCTCGGCGGGGCGGGCTACGCGGCCGGGATGGTCGTGCTGTTCCTTTCCATCGCCCTCTGGGCGGCCCTCGCCCTCGTCGTCGGGTCGGCGTGGTCCGCGGTCGTCGTGGCCGTGCTCTGGGCGATCATCGCGGGGATCCTCTTCGCGATCGGCCGCGCACAACTGAAGAAGGTGCAGGGCGTGCCGCAGACGGCGGCGACCCTGCAGGAGATCCCGGAAGCATTCACCAGGAACGAGGAGAACCGATGACCGATTCACCGGAAGCCATCCGCGCAGAGATCGAGCGCACGCGAGCCGAGCTTGGCTCGGACGTCGACGCTCTCGCCGACAAGGTCACCCCGTCGAAGATCGTCGACCGCCAGAAGAGCAAGGTGCGCCACGCCGTCGGCGGCCTGCGCGACCGCCTCATGGGTGCTGCAGACGACACAGGCTCGGCTGCGAGCGATCTCGCCCACGGAGCCGCGGATGCCGCGCACAACGCGACCGAGAAAGTGAAGGGTGCCCCGCTCGCGGTCGGCCTGGTGGCCTTCGGCGTCGGCCTCGTCGTCGCCTCGCTCATCCCCCCGTCGCGCGCCGAGCGCGACGCCGCCGCGAAAGCGAAGGACAAGGCCGAACCGCTCGTCGAGCAGGCGAAGAGCGTCGCCCACGACATCGCGGAGGATCTCAAAGAACCGGCCGCGGATGCCGCCGCCGCGGTGAAAGACCGCGCGACTGAGGCGGTGCAGCACGTCAAAGACGACTCGTCGGAGGCGGTGTCGACCGTCCGCGATCGCGCGCAGGACGCCGGAGACGCCGTCCGCGAGGCGTGACGGAGCGGCTGCGCCGAGAACACCGTGGGGCGGGGCACCGGGCTCGCCCCGCCCCACGGCTGCCCTGCAACGAGGCGCCGGGTCCCTCTCGGAATCCGGCGCCTCGTGACGTGTCCGGTCGTTCACACGATGGTCTTCGCGGCGTAACCCGCCACCCGGGGTCGAGCCTTCAGCATGAGACAACCGCGTCAGACGACGCGGCGCCCCTCCCCCGGAAGGCGATCCGATGTCTCGACCCGTGCGCGTGCTGTCGCTCTACGAAGGATTCTTCGCGGGAGGCGCGCGGATCCTGCACTCCGACGTCGTCGCCAGCCTGGCGGCATCCGGCGATCAAGAGCATCATGTCCTGTCGCTGACCTCAGCGGCCCGTCGCGACGCGTCCCTGCAGGACGCCCGGGATGACACGCGCTACCGCCGTCTGCGCGAAGCGGGGGTCGGGATCACCGCGTTCGAGCGCGTCGCCGGCGATCGACCGATCACACCCGACGCCTTCAGCGCTGCCGAGCTCGACCACGCCGCCGCGCTCTTCGACGAGGCCGACATCGTGCTGTCTCTGAAGGAGCAGCCCCTGAGCCTGGTCCTCGCGCTCGACAAGGCAGGCCTGCTCCCCGTTCGTCCGACGGCCGCGTGCCTGCACCGCTCCGACCCCACCCACTCCGGACCGGCTCTGGGATGGCTGACGGATGCCGCCGCCGCGGGCATCGTGTCGGCGACGATCTCGTGCGCGGCCTCCACGTCCGACGCGTACGCCCGCGCCGGTGTCGCCGCCGGCGACGCCTGGATCATCGACAACGGCATCGACACGCGACGGTTCCGGCCGGGGACGCGGTTCGAGCGTCGGCGGATCCGCGAGGGTCTCGGCATCCCGGAGTCGGCACACGTCGTCCTGCTGGCGGCGCGGTTCGACGCGATGAAGGATCCGGGCCTGTTCCTCGCGGCGGTGGCGCGGCACGCGCGGCGCTTCCCCGACACGCACTACGTCATGTGCGGATCGGGGATGACTCGCGACAACGTCGGATTCACCTCTCTCGTCGCCGAGAGCGGCATCCCGGACGGAGCGCACCTCCACGCCCTCGGACTCCGCGAGGACATGCCGCAGCTGTACCGGATCGCCGACGTGGTGGCGCTCACCAGTGCCTTCGGCGAGGCCTCACCGCTCTGCCTGGCCGAGGGGGCGGCATCCGGGGCCATCCCCGTGACCACCGACGTCGGCGACGCCGCCCGCGTCGTCGAGGGCTTCGGCCTCGTCACTCCGCGCGACGCGGACGCGATCGCCGGCACCTGGGCGCACGCTCTCGCCCACCGCGGCGCGCTCCGCGCAGCCGCGATCCGCGCGCGGGGTCGTCTCGACCGACGCCGGATGGTCGACGAGTATCGCGAGGCGATCTCGGGCCTGCTGCTCCGGGACGCGCTCGCCGCGTAACTGAGTCGGGTCGCGCGAGGTGCCGTCCCGGCGCTGAGTGTCCCAAACACCCGGACGATTTTTGCGGGCGTCCGGGTGTTTCGGACACTCGAGCAGCACGCGGAGCGCCCGTGCTGCTCAGGCGGGCATCCACGCGGCGATCGCGATCACCACGATCACGAGGAGCGCGACCGCGGCCTGCACGCACAGGAGGACGGCGAACAGGTACCCCTGGTACGAGCCCTTGCGTCCCGTGAAGCCGTTGACCAGCAGGGCCGCGAAGATCGCGACCTGGAACGCGATGCCGATCCACGCCCACGCCGCGACGATCGGGACCGAGAACGCGAACAGCACGATCGCGATCAGGGCGAGGAGCCCGGATGCCACGAGCCAGACCTTGCGGTTCGGGTTCTGCACGGCTTCCTGGTTCAACACCCGGTTCGGGTCGTGGCGGGGGCCGGTCATGGCGGCGTCCTTTCCGTAGGGAGGGGCCACCGTAGGCCTGTCGAGCGGAACGAGCTGAGCGGGTTGACAGGCTCCGGACACGACTGCCACCGGTCCCTTCGACGAGCTCAGGGACCTCCGCCGCGAGGGACGTGCGACCGGACCGCGCCGCGGTTGCCACCGGTCCCTTCGACGAGCTCAGGGACCTCCGCCGCGAGGGACGTGCGGCCGCAGCGCGCCGCGGTTGCCGCCGGTCCCTTCGACAGGCTCAGGGACCTCCACGCGGCAGGGACCTCGCCGCGACGGCGACCCGGCCGGAACGCGAGGTGGCTGAGCCCGTCGATGCCACCGTGCCCTCCGACGGGCGCCGCACCATAGACGGCGGGCGACACCCGCGCCATCCCCGCAGCCGACCCGGGAAAGCGTGTCTACAGTGAGGCATGACCGCGCGCATCCTCTCGATCGGCACGGCCCTGCCCGAAACGCGCGTCGACCAGGCCACGCTCCGCGACCTCTTCGCGGCCCAGCCCGGGTTCGACCGGAAAGCGCAGCGGCTGGTCGGCGCGGCCTTCGACGCGGCGGCGATCGACACGCGGCACGTCGTCCTCCCCCAGCTCGCCGGCGAGGGCGGCGGAGCCCTCGGTGTCCGCGACGGCGACACCCTGCTGATGCCCCCGACCGGCGCCCGCAATGACGAGTACCGCCGCACCGCGCCGACGCTCTTCGCCGAGGCCTCGCGCACCGCGATCGCCGGGTCGGGGCGGACGCCGGATGCCATCACCCACGTCGTGACCGTCTCGTGCACCGGCATGTTCGCGCCCGGCCCCGACTACCGGCTCGTCCGCGACCTGGGTCTCGCCACCACGGTCGAGCGGTACCACCTCGGATTCATCGGGTGCGCCGCGGCGATCCCCGCGCTGCGCCTGGCCGCGCGCATCGTCGCCGCCGACGCCGACGCCGTCGTGCTGGTGGCGTGCGCCGAGCTGTGCTCTCTGCACTGGCAGACCTCGTCGCACCCCGATCAGATCGTCGCCGCCTCGGTGTTCGCCGACGGTGCCGCTGCGGCGGTCGTGGCATCCGCGGATCCCGGGCACGAGGGCTTCGACCTCGACGGCTTCGCCACCCACCTCACGGGCGAAGGCGAACGCGACATGGCGTGGACCGTCGGCGACTCGGGCTTCGCGATGACGCTGACGCCCGAGGTCCCGCGCATCATCGGCCGAGAGATCGTCGGCATCGCCGCCGACGTGATCGGCGACCTCGACGGGATCGACGCGTGGGCCGTTCATCCCGGGGGCCGCAGCATCCTCGACCGCGTCGAGACCGCCCTGGATCTGGATGCCGGCGCCCTCGCGCCCTCGCGAGAGGTCCTGCGCGCGCACGGCAACATGTCGAGCGCGACCCTGCTGTTCATCCTGCGCGACCTCCTCGCCGAGCCCTCGCGCGACGACGGCGACCGCGTGGCCGCGCTGGCCTTCGGCCCGGGGCTGACCGTGGAGGCGGCGCGTCTGACGCTGCGCCGTTCGTGACCCGCGCACGGGGAGCGTGGCGAGGGCTCGCCGAGCGTGACACCGCCCTCACCGAGCTGATGGACGACCCCGACTGCGACCCCCGCGCCCTCGCCGCGACGTACCGCCGGTTCGACCTCGTGAACCGGCTCGTCTCGGCGTGGGGCCACGTGTACCGCTCGCGCGTGCGCCCCGAGCTGCGCGCGCTCGGCCGCCCCGCCCGCGTTCTCGATCTCGGATGCGGCGGCGGTGACGTGGTGGTGCGCCTCGCGACCCTCGCCGCGCGCGACGGCCTCGACGTCGAGTGGGTGGGGGCCGACCCCGATCCCCGGGCGCTCGAGGCGGCACGCGAGAGAGAACGGCCCGGGGTCCGCTTCGTCGCACAGGGGTCACGCGAGCTGATCGCCGCCGGCGAGCGCTTCGACGTCGTGCTCTCGAACCACGTCCTGCACCACCTCGACGCCGGGGCGCTGCAGCGGTTCGCCGACGACTCGCTCACACTGTCGCGCGGACCCGTGCTGCACGGCGACATCGCCCGCGGCCGGCTCGCCTACGCGCTGTACGCCGTCGGCATCACGCCGCTGTCGGCGGGAACCTTCCTGCGGGTCGACGGACTCCGCTCCATCCGCCGCAGTCACCGGGCGCCCGAGCTGGCCGAAGCCCTCGGCTCTCCGTGGCACGTCGAGACTCCCGCGCCCTTCCGGGTGCTCGCCGTCGCGAGAGGGCGCGCGGATGCCTGAGGTCCTCGTCGTCGGGGCGGGCCCGGTCGGTCTCGCCCTCGCCGCCGACCTGCGCGCGCGGGCGGTCGAGGTCGACGTCGTCGAGAAGCGGACGGCGATCGGCGGGGGGACGCGGGCCATCGGCATCCACTCCCCCGCCCTCGCGCACCTCGAGGCCTCGGGCGCGACGGACGAGCTGCTCGGCCGCGCGGTGCGCATCGAACGCGGGGAGGCCCGCGCCGACGGGCGGCTGCTGGCCGAGATCCGCTTCGACCGGCTGCGCGCGCGACACCCGTACGTCGCCGCGCTCCCCCAGGCCGACACGGTCGACGTCCTCACCCGGCTCGCTCCGCCGGTCCGGCGCGGGGTCACCGTCATGGCGCTCGCCGACGACGGCGCGTCCGTGCGGGTGCGCGCCAGCGGGCCGCGCGGCGACGAGGAGATCCGGGCCCGGTTCGTCGTCGTGGCATCCGGGTGGGCGGGGAGAGACCTCGTCTACCGACCCGGTGCCGTGCGCACGCACCGATACCCCGACCGGTACGCGATGGCCGACGTCGTCGCTCCCGGCGGTCCCGTCGCGCGCGTCCACCTCGAACGCGCGGGCGTGCTCGAGTCATTCCCGCTCCCCGACGGTCACCGTCGTCTCGTGGCCTGGGCGGGCACGGACGAGATCCCGGATGCCACGGCCTTCCTCCGCCGCGCCGTCGCCGACCGGGCCGGGCTCGACGTCGACATCCCCGCGGCGACGACCTTCCGCGTCCGCCGCGCCGTGGCTCCCGCGCTCCGGCGCGGCCGCGTGATCGTCGTCGGCGACGCGGCGCACGAGGTCAGCCCGATCGGCGGTCAGGGCATGAACCTCGGACTGCTCGACGCGCTGACCCTCGCCCCTCTGCTCTCGCGCTGGCTCCGGACGGACGCGCCGGACGGGCTCCCCCGATGGGAGCGCGATCGTCTCGCGTCGGCGAGGCACGCGGCCCGCCTGGCCGCGCTCAACACGTTCCTCGGGCGGGCGCTCGGCCCGTCCGCACACGCGGCCAAGACGGCGGCGCTGCGCACGGTCCTCCGCGGGCCGGGCGGCGCCGCCTTCACGCGCGCGTACGCGATGCAGGGGGATCGGGCCGCCCGCAGCTGAGCCGTACCTTGGCGCGGGCGCGATGCCGGCCGCGACACGGCGCCCGGGCCGCGGGTCAGTCGAGGTGGAAGATCTCGGGGAGCTCGTGCCACCACTCGCCCTCGCGCCGGTCGGGCACGGGGCTCTGCAGGGGTTCTTGCACCGACCACCAGCGTTGCGTCTCGGGGTCCGCCGCGATCGCCGCCATGTCGGCCTCGTAGTCGTCGCCGACGTACTCGTAGTACGCGAACAGCAGCTCGCCGTAGCGATAGATCGAGTAGTTGCGGATGTTGCTGCGCGTGAGCCGCTCGAGCACACCGGGCCAGACGGCGGCGTGATACCGCTCGTACTCTTCGCGGTTCTCGGGCGAGACACCGATGACGGACGCGAACCTTCTCATTCGTTCTCCTTCGAAGCGGCACGGTCACCGGCACGGGGGTGACCGGGCGAAGCCGGTCGACCAGCTGCGGCGGCATCAGGTTCGTCCCGACGATACATCATATGAATGACGACCTCGTCCACCGGAGGAGGAGTTCCAGATCAGTCGGCGATGCCCAGCCGGAGCGCGTCGAGACGGTAGAACTCTGCCGCCGTGCGCCCCAGGACTCGCTCGCGGGCGTCGGCGTCGAGCTCGTCGAAGAGGGGGCGCAAACCGTTCCACACCCGCGTGTACCCGCCGGAGAGGACCGAGATCGGCCAGTCCCCGCCGTACATCAGGCGGTGCGGCCCGAACATCTCGAGAGCCCGGTCGACGAACGGGCGGATCTGGTCGGTCGTCCACGCCGAGCTGTCGCCCGTCGCCGAGTACAGTCCACTCACCTTGGCGTACACGTTCGCGTTCTCCGCGGCGGCACTCATCAGACGACCCCACTCCGCCCCGTCGCTCACGCCGATCGGCGGCTTCGCGAGGTGGTCGATCACCATCCGCAGGCGGGGATGGCGAGCGGCGACCAGTGGGACGATCTCGACGTGGCGCGGGAGCACGGCGACCACGTCGAAGGACAGACCGCGCTCTTCCAGCAGCCCCAGGGAGGCGTCGACGTCCGGCCGCAGGAGCCAGTCGGGGTCGGGCTGGTTGTGGATGAGGGTGCGGACGCCGACCATGAGCGGGTCGCCGTCCCACGACGCGAGCGTGCGAGCCGTCGCCTCCGGATCCTCGAGCGGGGCGTACCCGACGATGCCGGCCACCTCGGGGTGGGCCGCAGCCGACTCGCGCATCAGCTGCGTGTCCTCCGGATTGTCGGCCGACTGCACCTGCACGGTGAAGTCGATACCGGCCGCGCGCAGCTCTGGGGCGACGTCGGCGAACGTCATGACCCCGTCGATCGGGGCGGCGTCCGGCGTGAGCCAGTCGTACTCGGCGCGGGACGGGTCCCACACGTGCTGATGGGCGTCGATCACGGGAAAGGTCATGCGTGCCTCCTCGGGCGGGTTCGGACAATCATCATCGGAGGTTTTCGCCACCGACGGGGGTGTTTCGAGCGGAATCGGCCGAATTCCTCCGATGAATCCTTGCAGTCCGTAGACTGACCGCCATGACCGACGACTTCGTCTCCGCACCGCGTTCCCAGACGGACGTCGTCATCGACGGCATCAAGACGATGCTGACGCGAGGGGAGCTCGGTCCCGGGTCGCGCCTGCCGATCGAGAAAGATCTGGCGGCGCAACTCGGCGTCTCGCGCGGCTCGCTGCGCGAGGGCGTCCGGGCGCTCGCGACGCTCGGGGTCCTCGAGACGCGACAGGGCGACGGCACGTACGTGACGGCGCTCGACCCCCGCACCCTGCTGAGCCCGCTCGGCTTCCTCGCCGACCTCCAGCAGCCCGCCCACGCCGCCGACCTGCTGGCGGTGCGACGAATGCTCGAGGCCGAGACCGTCTCGCTCGCCGCCACGCGTCTCACCGACGAGGAGCTGCAGCAGCTCGACCGGACGCTCGGGGTCGTCGACACGATCCTCGAGAACGAGCCCGACATGGACCTCGAGGGCTTCATCGACGCCGACACCGAGTTCCACCGCATCATCGCCCGAGCGAGCGGCAATCCCGCGCTGGCCGCCATCATCGACACGCTCGTGGGGCGCACGTTCCGCGCGCGACTCTGGCGCGCCATCACGCACCGCGGGTCGGTGCGCGAGACGCAGGCCGAGCACCGGGCGATCCTCGACGAACTCGTCCGTCGGGATCCCGCCCGGGCTCGCATCCGCATGCAGGTGCACCTCCTGGGCGTCGAGGAGTTCAGCGCCGCACACGCGGACGAAGACCCCGAAGCCCAATAGCCGTCACCGGCTCGCCCAGTACGTTCCCTCAGGGAAGGTGTACTCGGCCAGAGACGCGTCGTACATCTCGGCGCTGTAACCGGGCAGCGAGGGGAGCACGTACGCGCCGTTCTCGACGATGCACGGGTCGACGAAGTGCTCGTGCAGGTGGTCGACGAACTCGGTGACGCGGTTCTCGAGCGTCCCGGACACGCACACGAAGTCAAAGATCGACAGGTGCTGCACGAGCTCGCACAGACCGACGCCGCCGGCGTGCGGGCACACCGGCACTCCGAACTTCGCCGCCATCAGGTAGACCGCGATGATCTCGTTGACGCTCGCGAGGCGGGCGGAGTCGAGCTGGCAGAAGTCGATCGCCTCGGCCTGGAACATCTGCTTGAACAGCACCCGGTTCATCCCGTGCTCGCCGGTCGCGACCCCGATCGGGGCGACGGCCTTGCGCACCGCGGCGTGCCCGAGAACGTCGTCGGGGCTCGTGGGCTCTTCGATCCACAGCGGCTTGAACTCGGCGAGGTGGCTCATCCACTCGATCGCCTCGGGGACGTCCCAGACCTGGTTCGCGTCGATCATCAGGTTGGCATCCCACCCGATCACCTCTCGCGCGATGCGCAGACGCCGGATGTCGTCGTCGAGGCTCGCCCCGACCTTGAGCTTGACGTGGCGGTACCCCTCGTCGACGGCCTCCTGCAGCAGACGCCGCAACTTGTCGTCGCTGTACCCGAGCCAGCCGGCACTCGTGGTGTAGCAGGGGTAGCCGCCGCGGCCCTCGAGCTCGGCGATGCGCGCGGCGCGCGTGGGAGCGAGCTCGGTCAGGATGCCGATGGCCTCCTCGCGCGTGAGGGCGTCCGACAGGTAGCGCATGTCGGCGACGTCGACGAGCTGCTCCGGGGTCATGTCGGCCAGCAGGCGCCAGAGGGGCTTCTGGGCGACCCGTGCGGCGAGATCCCACATGGCGTTCATGACCGCGGCCATGCCGAGGTGGACAACGCCCTTCTCGGGACCGAGCCAACGCAACTGCGAGTCGGAGGCGAGTTCGCGGTAGACGCCCCCGAGGTCGGCGACGGCATCTTCGACCGAGCGTCCGACGAGGGGCAGTCCGCGCTGACGCGCCGCCTCCACGCACAGGTCGTTGCCGCGCCCGATGGTGAAGGTGAAGCCGTACCCCTTCAGGTCGGGGTCGTCGGTGTGCACCACCACGTAGGCGGCGGAGTAGTCGCCGTCCTTGTTCATGGCATCCGACCCGTCCATGCTGAGCGAGGTCGGAAAGCGCACGTCGTGCGCGGTGACGGCGGTGATCGTGGTCATGCGTCTTCCTGGGAGATGAGGCCGGCCTCGGCGAGGTCGAGCCAGAGGTCGTCGGGGATGGGGGTGGCGGCGCGATCGAGGTTCTGCGTCACTTGGCGGCGTCCTCGCGCGCCGAGCACGACGGATACGACCGCGGGATGCCGCAGGGCGAAGGCCACCGCGACGTCGGGCAGGGTCACCCCGTGGCGCTCGCTGACGTCGGCGATCGCGTTCGCCCGCGCGATGAGCTCCGGGGGCGCGGGCTGGTAGTCGTAGGTCGCGTCCGCCGGCGGACGCGGGGCGCTGAGGAGGCCGGAGTTGAAGACCCCGGCGGCGACGACGCCGACTCCGCGCTCCTGGGCGAGCGGCAGAAGCTCTGCGGCAGCGGAGTCGTCGAGGAGCGTGTACCGCCCCGCACACATCACGACGTCGATGTCGGCGCGCCGGATGAGCTCGGCGAGCGGGTCGGCCGCGTTCATCCCGGCACCGACGGCCGAGACGACCCCCTGCTCGCGCAGCTCGATGAGCGCGCCGATGCCCTCGGTGGACGCCTGCGCGAAGTGATCGTCGGGATCGTGCAGGTAGAGGATGTCGAACCGGTCGAGTCCCGTACGCCGCAGGGAGTCCTCGACCGAGCGCAGGATGCCGTCGCGACTGAAGTCCCACCTGCGGACGACGTCGCGCGGCACGTCGAAGCCCTCGTCATCGCGCAGATCCGCGGTGTCGGGGCTCGACTCGAGCACGCGCCCGACCTTGGTGGAGATCACGAACTCGTCGCGAGGCCGGTTCGCGAGACGCGCCCCCAGGCGACGCTCCGACAGGCCGAGTCCGTAGTGGGGGGCCGTGTCGAAGTACCGGATACCGCCGACCCACGCCGCGTCGACGGACTCGTCCGCCTCGGCCTCGGTGGTCTCGCGGTAGAGGTTGCCCAGTTGGGCGGCACCCAGACCGATCTCGGTGAGCGGTGTTCCGTGCCGCAGTGCACGCGTTCGCATGGAGCCTCCTTCGTCTCGCTGAGCGTACACGACATTCATCCGATGACTGAGACATATTTACCGCGCGCCGCCCGCGCCCTCGCGGCTTGGCATCGTGCTCCTTGCCATAGAAACCGCTTCCTAGCCCGTCATTGGTGGCGAAATCAAGACATATGACCACCTGTGGTGCATGATGGATGCGAGAGTCATCTGATCTTTAGGAGAGTCAATGTTGACAGCAGCCTACGTGGGCGATCACACGATCGACGTCCGGCAGGCAGATGCCACCCCTCCCGGTCCCGGCCAGGTGCAGATCCGCGTGGCCTACACCGGCCTCTGCGGGACGGACCTGCACATCCTGCACGGCTCGATGGACGCGCGGGTGCAGACGCCGCTCGTCTTCGGTCACGAGATGAGCGGCACGATCGCTTCCCTCGGCGAGGGCGTCGAAGGATGGGAGGTCGGCGACGGGGTCACCGTGATGCCGCTCGCGTGGGACGGAACCTGCCCCGCCTGCCGCGCCGGCAACCAGCACATCTGTCAGAACCTCGATTTCATCGGCATCGACTCCCCCGGCTCGCTCCAGGGGCTGTGGAACGTGCCGGTCGAGACGCTCGTGCGTCTGCCGGAGGGGATCGCACTGGATCACGCCGCCCTCGTCGAGCCCATCGCCGTCGCCGTGCACGACGTGCGCCGCGCCGAGCTCGCGCCCGGCGACAAGGCCGTGGTCATCGGCGGTGGCCCGATCGGCGTCCTCATCGCGTGCGTCGCCCGCCATGTCGGCGCCGAGGTGCTCGTGATCGAGCTCGACGAGAAGCGCCGCGCGCAGATCGAGGAGCTCGGCTTCGCCACCCTCGATCCCCGCGAGCGCGACCAGGTCGCCGTGGTCGAGGAATGGACCGGGGGCGCGGGCGCCGACGTCGTGTTCGAGGTCTCGGGAGCGGCTGCCGCCGTTCGCGGTGCCACGGGCCTGGCGAAGGTGCGCGGCACCATCGTGGTCGTCGCCATCCATCCGACTCCGCGTGAGATCGACCTGCAGCGGATGTTCTGGCGCGAGCTGCGCCTGCTCGGCGCGCGCGTCTACCAACGTCCCGACTTCGAGACCGCCGTCGAGCTCGTCGCCGGCGGTGTGATCCCCACCGATCTGCTCATCACCCGCATCGTGCCGCTCAGCGCCACCGCCGAGGCCTTCGCCGACCTCGAGGCCGGCCGCGCGATGAAGATCCTCGTCGACGTGGGAGGCCAGGCATGAGCGGGCTGTTCTCCCTCGAAGGCACGACCGCCGTCGTCACGGGCGCCCGACGCGGGATCGGCTTCGCGATGGCGCTCGGCCTCGCCGAGGCGGGGGCCGACATCATCGGGGTCAGTGCCTCGCAATCGACGTCGGGCAGCGAGATCGAACGCGCGGTGACGGCCACCGGTCGCTCCTTCACCGGAATCGCGTGCGACTTCGGCGACCCGTCGGCGGTCGACGCGCTGGCGGCGGAGCTTTCCGGACGCCATATCGACATCCTCGTCAACAACGCCGGCACGATCGAGCGCGCCCCCGCCGCCGTCCACCCTCTCGACGCATGGGACCGCGTGCTGCAGATCAACCTGAGCAGCCAGTTCCGGCTCACGCAGGCCGTGGCGCAGCAGATGCTCGAACGCGGTCGGGGCAAGATCATCTTCACCGCTTCGCTGCTCAGCTTCCAGGGCGGCATCAACGTCCCCGGCTACACGGCGGCCAAGTCGGGCATCGCCGGGCTCACGAAGGCCCTCGCGAACGAGTGGGCGTCGAAGGGCGTCAACGTCAATGCGATCGCGCCGGGCTACATCGCCACCGACAACACCGAGGCCCTGCGCGCCGACAGCGCCCGCTCGACTGCCATCCTCGACCGCATCCCGGCGGGGCGCTGGGGCGAGGCATCCGATCTCGCCGGGGCGACGGTGTTCCTCGCCTCCCGCGCCTCGGACTACGTGTCGGGCATCACGCTCCCGGTCGATGGAGGATGGCTCGGACGATGACGGACTCTTCACGATCGTTGACCGAACGCATCAACACCGTCGGTATCGTCCCGGTCGTGGTGCTCGACGACGCCGACCGCGCGTACGACCTGGCCCTCGCCCTCCGCGACGGGGGCGTCGGCTGTGCGGAGTTCACCCTCCGCACGCCCGCCGGTCTCGCCGCGATCGCCGCGACAGCGGGCATCGAGGGATTCCTCGCGGGCGCGGGCACCGTCCTGACCACGGAGCAAGCGGATGCCGCGATCGACGCGGGCGCGACCTTCGCCGTCACGCCGGGGTACGACCCCGCGATCGCCGACCGGCTGCGCGCCGGCGGCGTCGCGGTCGTGCCGGGAGTGGCCACGCCCACCGAGGTCCAGCGGGCCCTGTCCGACGGGTTCACGGACGTGAAGGTCTTCCCCGCCGGGCACCTCGGGGGCGCGAGCTACCTCGATGCCCTGCACGGACCGTTCCCCGGTATGCGATTCGTGCCGAGCGGCGGCGTCTCGCCCGACAGTCTCGGCGACTACCTCCGTCGTCCGTGGGTGCTCGCGGCGAGCGGCAGCTGGATGGTTCCGCGCGACGCGATCGCGCGCGGCGATTTCGACGCGATCGCGGCGGCAGCCGCCGACTGCGCCCGCATCCGCGACGACGCACGGTCCGCCCGATGAGCCGCGTCGTCACGCTCGGCGAGAGCATGGGGCTCGTCCTCGGTGCCGGTGTCGGGGGCTGGGAGCACCAGTCGCAGGCGCACGTCGCGACCGGCGGGGCCGAGGGGAACACCGCGATCGGACTCGCCCGCCTCGGGATCCCCGTGACGTGGCTCGGCCGCGTCGGCGATGACGCTCTGGGGCGTCGCGTGGTGGGAGACCTGCGTTCGGAGGGCGTCGAGGTCCGAGCCCTGGTCGACACCGGCGCGCCCACCGGTCTCATGCTCAAGTCGACGCCGCGCGCGGGGGCCACGACCGTCGACTACTACCGCCGCGGCAGCGCGGGGAGCCGTCTCGAGGCCGCCGACCTCGACGGGCTTCCCCTCTCCGCCGGCGACATCCTGCACGTGACCGGTGTCACGCTCGCCCTGTCGGAGTCGGCGCGCGACGCCGTGGTCGTCGCGGTCGACCGTGCTCGCGCAGCCGGCGCCCTGGTGTCGTTCGCCGTGAACCACCGCAGCCGTCTCTGGGCCCACGCCGAGGCCGTCGCCGCGTACGCGCACGTGATCGCCCGCGCCGACATCGTCTTCGCGAGCGACGACGAAGCCCGGATGCTGCACGCGCACACGGCTCCGGAAGACCTCGCCCGCGCGCTGGCCGCGGCCGGTCCCGCCGAGGCCGTCGTCACCCTCGGCGGCGACGGGGCCGTCGCGGTCGTCGACGGCGACCTCCATCGCGTGGCCGCCGTCCCGATCACCCCCGTCGACACCGTCGGCGCCGGTGACGCGTTCGCCGCCGGATACCTGTCCGAGCGCCTCCTCGGCGGCGACGCCGCGACCCGCCTGCGCACGGCATCGCTGGCCGGCGCGTACGCCTGCCTGCATCCCGGCGACTGGCAGGGCGGCATCCGACGATCCGAGCTCGACGGCGCGGCATCCGCCGACCCCGTCACCCGCTGAACCATCCACCCCAAGGAGAACCCATGACCTTCGCTCGACTCGGTGACCCCGGCGCCGAGATCCCCGTCCTGCGCCACGACGGTGCCGTGTACGACCTGCGGCCGCTGACCGCCGACATCGACGGGGCGTTCCTCGCCGCCGACGGTCTGGCCCGCGCGCGTGCCGCGGCCGCACGCGGCGAGCTGACACCGCTCGCCGATGCCGACGCCCTCCGTGTCGGAGCGCCGATCGCCGCCCCGGGCAAGATCGTGTGCATCGGGCTGAACTACCACGACCACGCGGCCGAGACAGGTGCCGCGGTGCCCGCCGAGCCGGTCGTCTTCATGAAAGACCCCTCGACCATCGTCGGCCCCTTCGACGACGTGCTCATTCCGCGCGGATCGACGAAGACGGACTGGGAGGTCGAGCTCGGGGTCGTGATCGGCTCGACCGCGCGGTACCTGTCCTCCCCCGACGAGGCGCTCGCCCACGTGGCGGGATACGTCGTCTCGCACGACGTCTCCGAGCGCGAGTTCCAGCTCGAGCGCGGCGGCCAGTGGGATAAGGGCAAGAGCTGCGAGACGTTCAACCCCCTCGGACCCGACCTGGTGCCGGCATCCGACATCGAAGACCCGCAGGCTCTCGGCCTGCGCCTCTCGGTGAACGGGGTCGTCCGCCAGAACGGCTCGACGTCCGCGCAGATCTTCTCCGTCGCGTACGTCGTCTGGTACCTGTCGCAGTTCATGGTGCTGCGCCCGGGCGACCTGGTGAACACGGGGACCCCCGCGGGCGTGGCCATGGGGCTCCCGGACATGCCCTATCTTCGGGCCGGCGACGTGGTGGAACTCGAGATCGACGGTCTCGGCCGCGCACGTCAGACGATGGTGCAGGCATGAGCGCCGACGAGTTCGACGGTCTGTCCGTCGTCGTGACCGGGGGAGCCTCGGGCATCGGCCTGGCGACGGCGCACGCCTTCGCCGCGCGGGGTGCCCGGGTGGCGGTGCTCGATCTGGTCACCGACCATCTCGACGAGGGCCTGACGGGATTCGGGGCGGACGTGACCGACCGGGATTCCGTGGATGCCGCCCTGGCCGCCGTCGCGAACCGGTTCGGCGGCGTCGACGTGCTGGTGAACAGCGCGGGTGTGAGCTGCGTGGGAACCGTCGAGGAGGCGACCGAGGCCGACTGGGACCGCGTGCTGAACATCAACGTGCGCGGGACCGCCCGCGCGAGCGCCGCAGCACTCCCGTACCTCAAGCGCTCGGAGCGCGCGTCGATCGTCAACGTGTGCTCGATCGGGGCGCTCAACGGCCTCCCCCAGCGCGCCGTCTACAACGCCTCGAAGGGAGCGATCCTCTCGCTCACCTACGCGATGGCGACCGACCATGTGCGCGAGGGCGTGCGGGTCAACTGCGTCAGCCCGGGTACGGTCTCGACCCCGTTCGTGGAGCGGATGCTGCAGAACTTCCCCGACCCGGTCGCCGAGCGGGCCGCCCTCGATGCCCGCCAGGCGACGGGCCGCATGGTCACGCCCGACGAGGTCGCCGGGGCGATCCTGTACCTCGCGAGCCCGCTGTCGGGGTCGACCACGGGCACGGCCCTCGAGGTCGACGGCGGCGTGACGCACCTCCGGGTGCGCCCGCAGTAGTCCGCGGTCCGGGGCGGGGCGCCGCGGCGGCTCAGTCCGTCGGTGCCCCGCCCCGACCGCTTCACTGCCGGTGGCTGAGCCGCGCACCACCGCCCCAGCACAGGTGGCTGAGCCCGTCGAAGCCACCGGACCCCGCCCCCACCCCCGCAACACAGGTGGCTGAGCCCGTCGAAGCCACCGGGCCGTTGCCCAGCGGCCCGCGCGCGTCACGCCACGACGAGCTGCGCGGCGAGCAGCAGCGCCGCCAGCATCGTCAGCTGGAACACCGCCCGCCCCGGCGATCGCACGAACACCATGACCACCGCGGCGACCGCGACCGCCGCCACCGCCACGAAGAAGACGAGGCCCAGGGCCGTGGCATCCGTGCCCCGAAGCACCGCGATCGCGCCGGCGAGGATCCCGCACGCGGCCAGGACCACCGAGGCGCGCGCCCCGAGACGGTGCGGGAGTCCCCGCACCCCGGTGCGGCGGTCGTCGTCGAGGTCGCGCACGACGTTGGTGAGGTGGACGGCTGCTCCGAGCGCCGCCCCGGCGACGGACGCCCAGGGCGCCGCGAGCGCCGGAGGGACGGTCGACAGCGTCGCGAACGAGGGGAAGAGCCCGAAGCTCAGCACGAAGGGCGCGATCGAGAACGGCGTCGACTTCAGCCCGGCGTTGTAGGCCCAGGCCGAGCCGAGCGCGATGGCGTGCGCCGCGACGAGCCCCGGGCCCAGCGGCACCGAGAGTCCCACGGCGAGGATCGCGGATGCCACGGCCACCGCGAGCGCACGCTCCGGGGTGACCGCTCCCCCGGCGATGGGCTTGTCGGTGCGGCCGACGGCCGCGTCACGCGCCCCGTCGATCGCGTCGTTGGAGAGCCCCACCGAGACCTGACCCGCGAAGACGGCCACCACGAGCAGCGCGAGCCGCGCCGGCTCGACGCCCGCCGCGATCCCGAGCGCGAGGGAGAGGACGGTGACCACGAGCGTGGGACCGGGATGGGTCGCGCCCCAGAGGGCCCGCACGAGGTGCGGCTTCGCCGCGGCATCCGTCATTCGTCGACGCTATCGTGCGGCGAGGGCGGTCGGCGCGGCGTGCCGTCGTGCGGAGTTTTCACCCGGCGCGCCGTGCCGTCGCGCGGAGTCGGGGCGCGGCGCGCCGGTCCCGAGCCCGCGGCGCCGGCGTGTCGCCGCCGAGGTCCGCGCGACGGTACACGTCCTGCCACTTTCGTCATCCACGAGGTCTCCCGGCCACCCGTGCCGTCGCGCGGAGTTCTCGCCCGACACGCCGATCCCGAGACCGCTCCCCCGGCGTGCCGCTCACGAACTCCGCGCGACGGCACACGTCCGGCACAGCCGCGACACGGCCACAGGCCTCCCCGGCCACCCGTCCCCGCGTACCGTCGTGCGGAGCCCCTCCCCGACACGCCGCCACCCCACACCCCCACCCGGCGTGTCGCCGACGAACTCCGCCCGACGGCACACGTCCCGGCACGACCGCGACGGGGGAACGACGGAACCCGGATGCCATGGCATCCGGGTTCCGAAACCGAGACGACGCGACCCTCAGGCGGATTCGAAGCCCTCACGCTGCGTGTTCTCGTCGGCGACGCGGACGCCCCAGCGGTAGGCGAGCTTGCCGCCGAGCCAGCCGGAGACGCCGAGACCGAGAGAGGCCACCGCGCTCAGAGCGAAGGCGACGACCGGCACGCGTCCGAGGTCGAGCAGACGCACGAGCAGACCGAGCGAGAACAGCACCATGGCGGTGACGTTGAGCACCAGGTGCGCGAGCGCGGTCCGGCGAGCGGGGGTCCCGGGAGGGATCCGCGACAGGTCGAGCAGCCCGAGCACCGACGCGACGCCCGCTCCCCCGAGACCGATCCCGATGAGCCAGCGCGAGCCCGTCGCGAAAGCCCGAGGGTCGTCGGCGGCGAGCCCGAGCAGATCGAACACCAGGCTCGACGACCACGCCCCGATGGGGATGGTCACCGCCACGGGGTGGAACGGGTGCCCGTAGGGTCCCGCGACGATCGCCCGGGGAACCTTGGCCGCGCGCATCGCGGGGAAGCTCGCTCCGCTCCGCGGCGCCGAGACCGTCGAGGGCCCCGGCGCCGCGGCATCCGTCCCGCTCATTCCTTGTGCAGCGCGTCCTGGGCGCGACCGACGAGCTTCTCGACCGTGTTCGGCAGCTCGGTGGTGCCGTAGAAGCGCACGTCGGGCTTGGTGGGCGGGGGCATCGGCACGCCCGCGGGCGGCTCCGGCAGGTAGGTGAACTCGCCCTTGCCGTCGGGGGTCGGGCCCGAGGCCCAGGTACCGTCTCCGGCCTGCTTCCCGTCGCTGAAATTGATGTACTGGTACGACACGTCGCGATCCTCCTTGTCGAGGGGGAAGTTGCTCGGCACCGGGAGCTTCTCGAGCCCCTCGGCCTGCAGTTCGGCGGCGGCCGCTGCCCACTGGTTCTGGTGCATGGTGTCGCGTGCGAGCAGGAACGCGAGCAGGTCCTTCACGCCGTGGTCATCGGTCTGGTGGTAGAGCCGCGCGACCTGCACGCGCCCCTGCATCTCGGCGTTCGCGTTGGCGGTGAAGTCGGCGAGGAGGTTGCCGCTCGCGGTGATGAAGCTGCCCTGCCACGGGTTGCCGTTCGAATCGACCGGGCGCGCACCGGCACCGGCGACGATCCCGTGCTGGATGTCGGTGCCGCCGATGACCGCGGCGACCGTGGGATCGTTCTGCACGGCCTCCTCGGTGATGCCGAGCGGGGCCTTCTCGAGCAGCTGGGCGATCATGATCGCGAGCATCTCGACGTGGCCCATCTCCTCGGCGCCGATGCCGAACACGAGGTCGCGGTACTTGCCGGGCATGTGCATGTTCCACGCCTGGAACTGGTACTGCATCGCGACCGAGATCTCGCCGTACTGCCCGCCCAGCACCTCCTGGAGCTTGCGGGCGTAGACCGCGTCGGGCTTCTCGGGGGTCGCGGAGTGCTGGAGCTCTTGCCGGTGGAAGTACATCGTCTCTCCTCACCGCGCCGTGGGGGGATGGTCGGTCGGTCGACCGGGGTGGCGCGTTGGGGGCTACGAAACGGGTCGCTCGACGGGTTCGGCACGGGGGTTGTCGTCGGCCACGGAGTGCGTGACAATCGCGCACCCGAGGTCTTGGCACTCTCACCCCGAGAGTGCTAATCTGGTCGCAGTTGAGCGAACACGACTCAACTTCAACGGACAGATCGAAAAGGAGTATCGACATGGCCACCTACGACCCCTTCCGCGACCTCGACCGCCTCGCGTCGACCCTTCTCGACGCTCGCCGCGGCGGCGGACCGCGACGGATGCCGATGGACCTCTACCGCGATGGTGACCACTACGTCCTCGCCGCCGACCTCCCGGGCGTCGACCCGGGATCGGTCGACATCGACGTCGACGGTCAGCTGCTCACGATCCGCGCCGAACGCACGCTCTCCTCGGGCGAAGGCGTGAAGTGGATCACCCGCGAGCGCGAGACGGCCTCGTTCGTGCGGCAGCTCAACCTCGGCCAGGGCATCGACACCGACAACATCAGCGCGTCGTACCGCAACGGCGTGCTCAGCGTCACGATCCCGGTCAGCGAGAAGGCGAAGCCGCGCCGCATCGCCGTCTCGACCGACGACCACGACGGCGTCATCGAAGCGCACGAGAGCACCCCGCAGCTCATCGAGCAGTGAGTCGCACCACGAGGGGGCCGGCCTTCCGGGGCCGGCCCCCTCGCCGTCTGCGCGCGGTGCATGGGCGCAACCGTGAAGGTAGGCGACGGGCGCGCCCCGCCGTGCGCGCGGGGCGAACGCCGCGTGCGCGGAGGGCACGGCCGGTCGTGCCCGCGCTCGGTGTCAAGGCCCTCGGCGCAGCGCGCTGACCGCCGCAGAGTGCCGAGGTGTCTGTCACCATCCCCTCCCCCCTGAGCCCCCCGGACGATCGCGCCGTCGCGCCCGCCCTGCCCTTCCGTCCGCGCGGCCCGGTCAGCGCCGCCGTGCTCGACCACCTCGTCCACGGTGCCGTCACGGCCCACACGGCTCTCGCCGACGCCGCCGTCGCGGCATCCGTCGACATCGAACGCGACGAGGATCTGCAGCTGGCCCTGTTCGCGCTGTACGCGTCGTCGTACGGATCCATCCCCGCCTTCCGCGACGACCTGGAGTGGAACCCGAGCCTCATCGCCACGCGCCGCGTGATCGAGACGGCTTTCGATCTCTCGCTGCGGCGAAGCGTCGAGGTTCCCGCGCTTCCGGCGGCGACAGCGGATGCCGTGGCCCGCGCGCTCTTCACGATGACCGGCGCCGACACCGGCCCGAGCCTGTCGCGCCACCTCGCTCGGAAGGCGACCCTCGACCAGGCGCGCGAGTTCCTCGTCCAGCGCACGATCTACACGCTCCGGGAAGCGGACCCGCATTCGTGGGCGATCCCGCGGTTGACCGGGCGCCCGAAGGCGGCGCTCGTCGAGATCCAGTCCGACGAGTACGGCGGCGGCCGCCCGGA
Source organism: Microbacterium sp. NPDC086615 (assembly GCF_040686055.1). NCBI lineage: Bacteria > Bacillati > Actinomycetota > Actinomycetes > Micrococcales > Microbacteriaceae > Microbacterium > Microbacterium sp. NPDC086615. Next base: position 59,455 of record NZ_JBFBJJ010000011.1, on the reverse strand, counting down.
CCGCGTGCACGCGACCCTCTTCGCCCGCGCGGTCCGCGCCGCAGGCCTGGATGCCGAGTACGGAGCGTACATCGACGAGGTGCCAGCCGTGACCCTCGCATCGCACAACGCCATGTCGATGTTCGGCCTCAATCGGCGCCTGCTGGGCGCGATCGTCGGGCATCTCGCCGCGTTCGAGATGACCTCGTCCATCCCCAACCGTCTCTACGCCGAGGGGCTACGTCGGCTCGGGTTCGACGACGACGTCTGCGAGTACTTCGACGAGCACGTCGAAGCGGATGCGGTGCACGAACAGATCGCCGGACACGACCTGGCCGGCGCCCTCGCCGAAGACCGCCCCGACCTGCTCGCCGACATCCTGTTCGGCGCGGCGGTGTGCCTCGAGGTCGATGCGCGGGTGGGCCGGCACATGCTCGACGCCTGGTCGCGGGGCGAATCGTCGTTGCGTGAAGAGGATGCACGATGAGCGACGACCCCGTCACCATCACCGCCTACCCCGACGGTCCGCTCCTCGTCCGCGGGGACGCCGAGATCCGCACGAGCGAGGGCGAGCCCGTCGCCCGAACCCGGCGCACGGTGGCGCTCTGCCGCTGCGGCCTGTCGACGATCAAGCCCTACTGCGACGGCACCCACAAGGCATCCGGGTTCCGCACCGACGACTGAGCCGTGCGCGTCGACGCCGAGTACGTGCTGCCGCTGCGGTGGCACGACGACCGCGACCTCGACGAGCTGACCGCCTATCTGCGCGACCTGTCGCGGTGGATCGACGTGACCGTGGTCGACGGTTCCGCGCCGGCGTTCTTCCGCGCGCACGCCCGCGCGTGGGGAGGGCACGTGCGCCACGTGCCGCCCGCCGTCGAGAGCGGGGCGAACGGCAAGGTGCGCGGCGTGCTGAGTGGTCTTGCCCTCGCGCGCCACGAGATCGTCGTCCTCGCCGATGACGACGTGCGCCACACGCCCGACACCCTCGCGGCCCTCGTGACGGAGCTTCAGGATGCCGACCTGGTCAAGCCGCAGAACGTCTTCGTCCCGTGCCCCTGGCACGCCCGTTGGGACACGGCGCGGTCGCTGGTGAACCGCGCCCTCGGAGCCGACTACCCCGGGACGTATGGGCTCCGCCGGTCCGCCCTGCCCCGCGGATACGACCCCGACGCCCTGTTCGAGAACTGCGAGATGGAGCGCACCGTGCGCGCAGGCGGAGGGCGAGTACGCGCGCGGCGCGACCTTTTCGTGCCCCGACGACCTCCGTCCGCGCGCCGGTTCTGGTCGCAGCGCGTCCGCCAGGCGTACGACAGTCATGCCCAGCCGGTGCGGCTCATGGCCGAGCTGGCGATCATCCCCGTCGTGTGGCGCCTGCGTCGGCGGCGCGGCATCCTGGCCTTCCTCACCCTCGCGGTGATCGGGTTCGGGGAACTCGGCCGCCGTCGCGCGGGCGGTGAGGCCGTCTACCCACGGTCCGCGGCGCTGTGGGTGCCGGTCTGGGCCATCGAGCGCGGCCTCTGCAGCTGGGCGGCCGTCGGACTCCGGCTCCGCGGCGGCATGCCTTACGCCGGCGCACGCCTCCGGCTGGCGGCGACACCGTTGCGGACGCTGCGTCTCCGGATGACCGACGCCGCGGCCCGCCCCCGGCGCGAGCGAAACTCCTGAGAAACGCGGCACAGCGGCCGGGTACGGGGGCTCCTCCCCACGGACCCAAAAGAAACTCAGGAGTTTCGCCCCGCGCCGCCCCGCCGCAGGAACCGGGGGCGAAGCGGGCTCGTCAGAGGTCTTCGGGAGCGAGGTCGCCCTGGCCTTCCTCACCGAGCTCGACGATGCCGGGGTCTTCACCCTGCGAGTCGGTTCCGGTCGACTCCGGGTGGATGTCCTCGAGCGGGATGTCGCTGTCGTCCGCGGGGATCTCGGCCGGGTCGGCACCGGTGGCCGTCGCGGGGTTGATGTCCTCGGGGTCGACACCGGCATCGACGGCCGTCGTGGCATCCCACTCGGCCTGCGCGGGGTCGAGCGCGGGGTCGGGCTCGATGGAGGTGTCGCCGTCGCGCAGGGGCTGGGCACCCGAGAGACCGCCGTCGGAGTCGGTGACGGGGACGTCGGGGGTGGACGGGTCGATCGAGGCGTCGCTCATGAGAGGTCCTTTCGTTTGAACCCCTTCATCCCATCGCGGGCGACGCGCACCGCCCCGCCCCTTGACAGCGCCACGGGCAGGACGAGGACTACGGGGAAAACTACCTAGGCCGGCCCACCCGACGACGCGAAAGTGCGGGAACTCGTACGCAAAGCGGCCGTCCTTCGGCGCGCGCCGGGCCTCGTGGAGCTCGCGAGCGGCTTCGATGACACGGACACAGCAGCGGGATGGCCCGCGGAGAGGGATACGTGGGCAAGTTCATCTACGAGAGCGGCGTTCGCAACGAGTTCGAGGACCGCCTCCTGGCGCACCTCCAGGTCGTGATCGGCAACAAGCTGCGGCGGGGTGAGCCGTTCTACTTCGTGTGGAAGGACGACATCAGCACGGGCGGCGGGCGCACCGCGGTGTGGCTCCACCCCCGAGCGAACCTCGTGTTCAAGTTCAACGGCGGACGTCCGCCGGCGGTGAACCGCGCGTGGCTCGAAGCGCTGATGTCGACGGCGAACTCCCCCACCGGTCTGTACGTCGTGCCGGAACCCGCGGACGACAGCCTCCCCGCCGCCACCTTCGCGTAAGCGCGTCACCCACCACGGCTGTCAAGGCGCTGGCGCGGGTCCACGACATGACGTTGCGTGAGGGCATGACGAATCCCCGCATAGTCGTGGTCGGCGGCGGCAACGCCGGACTGTCGGTCGCCGGGCGCCTGCACCGCGCCGGTCTGGCCGACATCACGGTCATCGAACCGCGGACGCTCCACGTCTTCGCTCCCCTGCAGTCGCACATCGCCGGCGGGGCTGCCCGCGCCTCGGAGGCCGCGCGGCCCCAGGCCGACGTCATCCCTCCGGGGGTGCGGTGGCTGCGCGACGAGGTCTTCACGGTGGATGCCGACACCCGGCGAGTCCACCTCGTCTCGGGCGGGCGAGTCGATTACGACCAGCTCGTGGTCTGCGCCGGGATGCGCATGGCGTGGGAACAGGTCCCCGGCCTGCCCGAGGCGATGGCCGCCGACTCCGGCATCTCGAACTACGACTACGCGCTGGCCGCGAAGGCCTCCGCGGTCCTGCGCGATCTCCGGTCGGGGACCGTGGTGTTCACGCAACCGCCCGAGCCGGCCTCGTGCGGCGCGGCCGCGCAGAAGCCCATGTACCTTGCGTGCGACTGGTGGCGCGCGATCGGCGTCCGCGACGACATCCGCGTCGTCTTCGTGTGTCCCGACCCCGTGCCCTTCGGCATCCCGGCGATCGATCGCGAGCTGCGGCGCAAACTCGACGAGTACGGCATCGAGGTGCGCTACAGCCGTGACCTTCGATCCGTGGATGCCGAGACCCGCACGCTCACGATCGGCCGCGGCGACGCGGAGGAGACGCTGGAGTACGACGTGCTGCACGCCGTGCCTCCTCAGCGGGCGCCCGAGTGGATCGCGGGCAGTGGACTCGCGGCATCCGATGATCCGCACGGGTTCGTCGACGTCGATCCCGAGACGCTGCAGCACTCGCGGCATCCCGAGATCTGGGCCGTCGGCGACGCGGCGGCGGTCGCCACCCGGCGCTCGGGAGGAGCGATCCGCCAGCAGGCCAAGGCGCTCGTGAAGAACCTGCGCGCCGTTCTGGAGGGACGCGCGCCCACCCAGAAGTACAACGGGTACAGCGTGGTGCCGTTCACGGTGTCGCGCGGCACGGTCGTGTTCGCGGAGTTCGACCGGTGGGGCCGGCTGCAGCCGACGATCCCGTTCTGGCGCTCGCTGTACCGGGAGCGTTACCTGTCCTGGATCGCCGACCGCCGGGTGCTGCCCTGGGTGTACTGGCACCTGATCCTGCGGGGGCGTGCCTGACGCGGGGCTCCCGGCGGTTCCGCCCCGGCGCGTCGGGGCGTTCGCACGCGCGACCGCGCAGCGCCGAAACGACACGCGCGCCGCACGCACGCGCGACACCCAGGCGTGCCGACCCGGCGCCCGAGGCGCACGCATAAACGCGATCCGCGACCATAAACGCGCTCTGCTCGCGTTTCTGCGCGCGAATCGCGTTTATGACGCGGCCCCCACGCCATCGCGGCCGCGCCCGAACGCCTCCGCCGCCGCGCCCGAACGCCTCCGCCGCCGCGGCGCCCGCGCACTGTCGCCACGGCGCCCGCGCGTATAGGTCATCCGTGCCGATCCCTCAACCCCGGGGGCACGTCGGCCACGACGGCCGAAGACTGGAACAGCCCCGGCAACCACACGAAAGAGGACACCATGGCACAGGTCATCGAAACCATCGACGTCAACGTTCCCGTCCGCGTCGCGTACAACCAGTGGACGCAGTTCGAGGAGTTCCCGCACTTCATGAGCTTCGTGGAGTCCATCACGCAGAAGAGCGACACCCTCACGCACTGGAAGGTGAAGATCGCCGGGGCCGAGCGCGAGTTCGACGCCGAGATCACCGAGCAGCACCCCGACGAGCGGGTCGCGTGGAACAGCATCGGCGGAGACGAGAACCACGCCGGCGTCGTGACCTTCCACCGCCTGTCGGACGACGAGACGCGTGTCACGGTTCAGATCGACTGGGCGCCGACGGGCGTGCTCGAGAAGCTCGGCGCGGTCTTCGGCGCCGACGACCACTCGGTGAAGAAGGACCTCGAGAACTTCAAGGAGTACATCGAGTCGCGCGGTGCCGAGTCCGGCGCCTGGCGCGGCGACGTCAGCTGACGCGTCCCCTGAACGACAAGCCGGGCCCGCCTTCACGAGCGGGCCCGGCTTTCGTCATGCGCGGGTCACCACTGCGGGTGGATCTCGGCGCGCAGTCGGCGGTCATACACGTCGCGGACGAGGGCGTCGAACGAGTCGAGGTCGAAGCCGCCCTCGAGCAGCTGGGCGGCCTGCGCGTTCGCCGTAGCCTGCGACACCGAGCGTGCGCCCGGGATCACCGACGTGACACCCTCGCGCGACGCGATCCACGCGAGCGTCGCCGCGGGCAGCGTCACGCCTTCGGGGAGGGATGCCTTGAGCTCGTCGGCCGCGGCAACGCCCTCGTCGAACGGGACACCCGAGAACGTCTCGCCCTTGTCGAACGCCTCACCGTTGCGGTTGTACGAGCGGTGGTCGTTCTCGGCGAAGGTCGTGGATCGCGAATACTTGCCCGACAGCAGCCCACTCGCCAGCGGCACGCGCGCGAACACGGCGACGTTCTTCTCGGCCGCGAGCGGCAGCACCTCGTCGAGGGGCTTGAGACGGAACGGGTTGAAGATGATCTGCAGGTTGGTGAGGTTCGGGCGGGTCAGGGCCGACAACGCCTGGTCCATCGTCTCGACCGAGGCGCCGTACGCCGCGATAACCCCTTCGGACACGAGCTGGTCGAGGGCCTCCCACGTGGCGTCGTCGTCGATCACCGCCGACGGCGGGCAGTGGAGCTGCACGAGGTCGAGGGTCTCGGTGTCGAGCAGGCGGCGCGAACGGTCGAGCCAGCCGCGGAAAATCTCCATCACGTAGTTCTCGGGCACCTGGTCTTCGCGGCGACCCATCTTGGTGGCGACGGTGATGTCGTCGGCATCCCGGCTCTTCAGGAAACTCCCGATGATCTGCTCGGACCGGCCGTCGCCGTAGACGTCGGCGGTGTCGAAGAGCGTGACGCCGGCCTCGGCCGAGGCCGCCAGCACGGCCCGCGCATCGTCTTCGCTGACGTCTCCCCAGTCGGCACCGAGTTGCCAGGTGCCGAGACCGATCGCCGAGACCTCGCGGCCGGTGCGGGAGAGGGGGCGCTGCTGCATGGGGTGTCCTTTCGACGCTGTTCTCGAGCCTAGCCAGCGCTCCCGACATCGGGGCCGGGGATGCCAGCACTCTGGCGATGCACGTCAACCCCGGCGCCGATGTCGGACCCCGCACCTAACGTGGCCGCACGCCCCACGGAAGGATCGACCATGAGCACCCCCACCCCCGAGAATCTCCCCGGTGCCGATCACGATGACACCGTCGCCGACTCCGACGGTCTCGCCGCCGACGTACCCGCGGGCGGCGCCGGAGCCGACAGCGGCGCGGTCGCCGCGACCGAGATCGACCCCGACGACGACGCGCGCGTGCAGAACGTGTCGAGCCAGAACGACCTGCCCGGGGTCGGAACGCGCGCGGCCGACGGCGGTATGGAGCGCGGCACCGACGACGCCCGCGGTGACAGCGGCTCGACCTCGCGCCACCATGAGGACACGACGGCCGAGGAGCCCGTGAACGGCACGGATCCGGAGCCGCACGTCGACGGCGACGATCCGATCGCGAAGTATCAGCCCGGCGTGGGCCGCGACTCCGCTGCCTCGAGCCGCATCGCCCAGAACCTCCCGGATCCCGACGACGCCTGACCGGCGGGGTCCGAGGCGGGCTCCGAGGCGGGCGTGGTCACCCGTCGGATGGCCGGAGCCCCGCCCGCCGCGCGCGCCACCCGAGCAGCACGTCAAGCACCACGAAGGCGGCGAGCGGGTAGCCGACCAGCGGAAGCACCAGTCCGATGAGCACGGCGCCGACGAGAACAGCCCCGACGCCCCACCAGGGAGCCCCACGAAGAGCGCCCCGCGCGGGAGCGGCGGCGAATCCGCGCGTCGGCCGACGCTTCCACCACATCGCGTATCCGAGCACGACGAGGGTCGTGATCGCGGCCGCGAGGGCGAACAGGGCGAGTTGGTTCACCAGACCGAACATCGTGCCCATGTGCAGATCGATGCCCCACCGCGAGAGCTTCGCGAGCAGCGGGAAGTCCGCGAAGTCGACGCGATCGACGACCTGCATGGTCGTGCCGTCGATCGCCACGGCATCCACCTCGGTCGGAAAGCTCCGGTGGACCTCCTGCACGACCCACGCGGTGCCCGGGACGCTCGGTGGGCGGATCTCGACGTCGCCGGTGTCGACGTTGATGCGCTCCGCGGTCGCCAGCACCGCATCGAACGTCGTGGAGTCCGCAGCCCCCGTCGGCGCAGTGGGCATGGCGCCCAGGTGCTCCGCGTGGTCCCCGCCGGCGTCGGCGGCACCGTGCAGCGAGGTGTCAAGAGCGGGCGTTCCCCCGCCGATCGCCGCGCGCAGGTCCGTCACGTTCGCGCCCGCGAAGGTCGACCATGTGATCCCGGTGGCCGAGAGGAATATCGCCCCGAGGACGACCCAGATCCCGACCGCCGAGTGCCAGCCCGACAGGCGACGGTACCCGCGGTGCGACCGGTTGGGGCGGAGCAGATCGCGGCGCCCGCGGCGGCTGCGTACGAAGCGCCCGATCCACAGTCCGAGTCCCGCGAGCGCGACGATTCCGAGCCAGGATGCCGCGAGCTCGCTGTACCAGCGGCCCGGGGCGCCGAGGTGCAGCGATCGGTGCAGATCGCTGATCCAGTGACGCACCGGGAGCGCGCCGCTCGTGCCGTAGACGGGGAGATTGCCGCGGATCTCGGCCGTGGCGGGGTCGACGAAGATCGCTCGCGTGGTGCTCTCGGGCAGCGTCTCATCGGTGAACATCACGCGTGTGGTGGCGCCGGGCTCGGGCGCGGGTCGCACGGCGACGGGCGAGGCACCGGAACCGACGTAGGCTTCGGCGGCCTCGATCTGGTCGGCCAACGGCATCCCAACCAGGGTCGAGGTCGCGGTGAGCTCGTGGGAGTACACCATCTTCTCGATCGTGGGTGTGAGGGCGTACAGCCCGCCGCTCACCGCCGCGACGAGGATGAACGGCCCCACGAGGATCCCCGCGAAGAAGTGCACCCTCCGCAGCAACGCCGTGAACCATCCCTTGCGGACGGCACCGGATGCCGCGCCTCCGGCGCCGCGACCAGGTTGGGTGTCCAGAACACCCGGGCCCGCGGCCCCGGCGTTCCGGGTTTCTTGGGCACTCGCCGGGGAGGGGGAGGCGCCTGACACGGGTGCGCCGCCCGAGGCGGAAAGACCACCGGGTCGGTGAGGCGTCATCGCGAGACCCCCTCTCCGGATGGATGGGACAACAACTCGTCGTGGGCGGATGCCGGGACGGCCGCGACGGCGCGGAGGCGGATCATGGGGTTCTCTCTTTCGGCGATGCCGAGCGCGCCGCGACGGCGCGGGTTCAGCGCACAGCGCTGCCCACGCGCACGGGCGACCGTACGGCACGACGGACACGGGCGTCCCTGAGGACGCGAATCCCCGCCGTGCGCGTGCACGACGGGCCGGTCGCGGCGGGTGCCGAGCGCTGAGGAGCGTCAGACACCGGATGCCGACGACCGAACGCCCCGCGACGGATCACGCGGGGCGGGCGTCAGTGTGCGCCGAGGGGCGGGCCGCGTCGCCGAGAGCTCGCGGCCAGCAGGACCGAGACGGATCGCACGTCGGCGACGATCTCGGCGAGGACGCGACGCGCCGGAACCGGCCCGGGCGCGACGGTGAGGATGTGCACCCGCGCGCGCAGCCAGCCGGCCAGGCGGAGGGCGAGCTCGCGCAGGTGCGCGACGGTCCGCTCGCCGCGGTGCAGGGCGGCGGTGGTCAACGCGGCGGCGACGACGACGTGCCAGCCCCACATCGTGGCATCCGGAGCCATCGTCATCATCACGGCATCCGCACCGAGGGCGGGCACCGCGTCTGTTCCTCCGTGGACGTGACCGGCGGAGGCTCCCGGACCGAAGCTGCCGAGGACGAAGAGCGTGTGGAACAGCACCTGGCTGATGCCGACCGCAAAGCCCAGACGTAAAGCCGAGAGGCGACGACCGGCGAGCACCGTGCACGCGACGAACGACAGCGCGAGAGGGACGAGGATGCCCACCGCGCCGGGCAGGGCTCCCCCGGCGGTCACGTGCGAGAGCAGAGCGATGAACGTCGCCACCGCGGCAGCCACGGCTCCGCGCACGACGCGCGTTCCTCGTTCCTGCCGTCGCATGACAGCCATTGTGTCAGGCGGGCGCGGGGCCGACCGCCGCCATCACCGCGCGAACAGCGCGATCCCGACGCCCAGGAGCGCCACGACGGCGGCCACGGAGCCGTAGAGCACGAGAGCCCTCCGTCCTCCGCCTTTCCACGGCCGGTCCTTCATCGGCAGCACCGGAGGAGCCCCGGATGCCATGGCATCGGTGCCGTCCGCCTCCTCGACGGCCTCGCGGACGGCCGCCACGACGCCCAGCGCCCGCCGCCACACGCGCGGGTCCCCCACGGCGAGTTGCCGCGGACTGTAGAGAAACAGCCAGCCCTCGACGATCTCGAGGTCGAACGGCAGCTCGGCGTCGTCGAGGAGCTCGAGGATGTCAGGACGCAGGATGCCACGGGCCCAGTCCACCGCCCGAGTATCGACGTGAACCTCGGTACCGTTCCCGAGCGTGAGCGTCACCACGGCGGTCGGCGTCGACGGCAGGAGCCGGATCGCCCGCGCGCTCGCCGTCTCGACGAGGAGGGCCGGCGCGGGGCGCGACAGACGGACGGCGGCGTATCCCCACGCCGAGCTCATGACGTTGAGCTCGATCGCGTACTGGAACGCGGAGTTGGCGATCTCGATCTCGGGGTCGCCCGGGAACCGCACGATCCGGCCCGCACCCTGCATCTGACGCGGACGGCCGGCGGCGTCGCGGAAGACCACACCCGGCAACGGTTGGTCGAGGACGAGGGGCCAGAACTGCGCGCCGTTCGCCTCGGCGAACAGACGCACGGCCTCGGACTCCTCGCGATCGCCGTACCCGTCGCGCAATTGCAGGAGGGGGGCCACATCGAGCGGTTTCGCCATGCGTCTCATTCTGTCGACAGCGGACACGGGCGGTACGCCCCCTAGGCTGAGTCCGACCCAGGAGGATGCCGTGCCCCGACCCCGTGTCGTCATCGCCGGAGCGAGTGGTTTCGTCGGCCGAGCTCTGGCATCCGCGTTCCGTGACGAGGGATACGACCTCGACACGATCGGCCGGACGGGCACCGCGACCTGGGGAGACCAACCGGCCATCGATCGCCTCGTCGACGGCGCGGACGTGCTCATCAACCTCGCGGGCAAGATCGTGTCGTGCCGGTACACCGACGCGGCACGCGACGAGATCCTGCGTTCACGGGTCGAGACGACGAGGGCGTTGCACCGCGCGGTGCGCACGGCAGCCCGTCCGCCCCGCGTGTGGTTCAACGCGTCCACCGCCACGATCTACCGCCACGAGACGGAGCGGGGGAACGACGAACGCGACGGGGTCATCGGCGACGGATTCTCGGTCGACGTGGCGACCTCGTGGGAGCAGACGTTCTTCGACGGCGACCTCCCCGCGACCCGCCGCATCGCGCTGCGCATGGCGATCGTCCTCGGTGACGGACCGGCGACACGCATGCTGTTCGCGCTCGGGCGCCTCGGACTCGGCGGAGCGCAGATCGACAGCTGGTGGTTCCCGCACCGCCGCTACCGAGGGATCGGCGCGCATCCGACCGGGCCGGTCTGGTCGAACTGGCACCGGACGTCGGGCCGCCAGCGCTTCAGCTGGATCCACATCGACGACGTGGTGGCATCCGTCCGGTTCCTCCGCGATCGCGACGATCTCGAGGGACCGGTCAACCTGGCGGCGCCCGGCGTCAGCGACAACCGCACGCTCATGCGCGAGATCCGGCGCGTCGCGGGGCGGAGGATCGGCCTCAGCGCCTACCGGTGGATGCTCGACCCCGCGATGGCGGTGCTGCGCAACGAACCCGAGCTGGTGCTGAAGAGCCGGTGGGCCGTGCCGCGCGTCCTCACCGAGGCCGGCTTCCGCTTCCGGCATCCGGAGCTGGGTCCGGCTCTGGATGCCGTGGCCTCGGTGCATCGCCCGCGCGCACGCGACCTCTTCTCGGCGTGACGGACGGCGCGTGACGAAGCGCCCGCCCGAGCAGATCGGGCGGGCGGACGAGTCGGTCAGGCGTTTCGACGGATGAAGCGCATGAGGGCCGCGATCACACCCACGATGAGGATGATGATCCCGATCCACAGGAGGAACTTCACGGCCTCGACGAAGACGCCGAGGAACAGCAGGACGAGTCCGACGATGATGAGGATGATGGCGAGAGCTGGCATATCTCCACTCTGTCCCGCCGACCCCCTCGGGCGACCGCCCTTGACACGAGGCCGATAGGCCGTCGTGTCAAGGCCGGGCGGCCTCGCGGAGTCGGGTCTACGGTCGAGAGCATCACGACGGCGGGAGACCCAACGATGAGCGAACGCGACACCACAGGCCGTGGAACCGGACCCGACGAAGGCGAGTACACCGACGTGCAACTCCCCGGCCGCGAGCGCGACCACGGCAGTTCCGATCTGCCCGGCGAGTACGTCGATCGGGAGAATGCGGACGGTACCGAATCGCGGCCACGAGCCGACGAAGCCGGCGCCTACACCGATGTCGAGCTTCCGTCGGGGAAAGAGGACCGCGAGGACCTCGAGAACCCCGGCGAGTACACCGACCGCGACCGCTGAACGGTTCAGCGATCGAGGACCACCTGTGGATCCACGCGGTAGGCCTCGCGGTACGCCTGGGCGAAGCGCCCCGGAACGGTGAAGCCCCAGCGGGCTGCGACCTGGGCGACCGTGGTGACCGCGGCGTCGGACGCGACGAGATCGGCGTGGGCGGCGCTGATACGCGCCGCGGCGAGGTACGCCTCGGGGGTCGGCGCCAGCTGGCCATTCGCCGCGAAGGCGCGCCGCAGCCCCTCGGTCGAGGCCCCCACCGCGGCGGCGGCGTCGTCGATCGTGATGGGCAGCGAAGCGTGATCGTCCAGCCATGCGGTCGCCGAGGCGTATATCGCCGCCTGCTCGATCGCCGAAGCGCGCCGCTCACGCGGATCGCCCACGAGGGCGAACGCCTCGAGGGTGGCGGCGGCGAGGGAACGGTACACGTGGGCACGTACGAGCGGTTCCGCCATCAACGGCGTCTGGGTCAGCGACCAACACAGGGTGGCCAGCCAGTACTCGCGCATCCGGCGCGAGACGGGTGCCGTCCCCTCGAACCGGACGGTGAGCATCTCATCGCCGTAGATCATGCGCGCCGTCTCGGTGAGCCGGGCAGCATCGAAGGCGGCGAGCTGCAGCCTCGTCGATTGCGGGCGGCCTGTCAACTCCTGGCCCGGTTGCACGATTCCCGGCTCGACGCTGTACTCCCCGGCATCCGATCCGATGCTCCAGGCGTATCCGGGCGTGGAGGTCGCCACGAAGAAGCGATCGGCCTCGTAGATGACTTCGGCACGACAGTCCCAGTCGAGGTAGCGCAACGAGAACGCCCCATCCCCGATCGCGTGCTCGGCGAACGACGCGTCATCGGCCTGGACGTCGACGTGCCCGTACTGAGCCTGCAGCCACGCCAGCGTGTCGGCGACGTCGTCGGTGCGGACGCGGGTATCGAAGAAGTCGTTCATTGGTGGCCACAGCCATCGTAGTTAACCCCGTGACCCCGGACCGTTGTCATCTCCGCCCTTTTTGTTCACCTCTCCCCCGGAAAGCGATCATGACCGCCAGCCCCCGTATCCGCCCCATCACTCCCGACGACGCCGGAGAGGTGCTCACGATCCAGCGCGCGGCCTTCGCGAGCGAGGCGCTCATCTACGGCGACCCCGACATGCCGCCGCTGACCCAGACGTTGGAGGAACTCCGCGCCGAGCTCGTCGAGAACCTCGGCTGCGTCGCGGTGTCGGATCACCGCATCGTCGGTGCCGTACGCGCGCGGCGGGACGGCGACCTGCTCCTGATCGGGCGTCTCGCGATCGCGCCCGACCAGCAGGGCGAGGGACTCGGGACGCTCTTGCTCGGTGCCGTCGAGGAACGCGGGCGTGAGGCCGGCGCGAGTGAGGCCGAGCTCTTCACGGGCGGCCTCAGCGAGGCGAATCAGTGCCTGTACGAGCGCGAGGGGTATCACCGCACCGAGGAGACGGCCGACGGCGAGATCTTCTACCGGAAGCGGCTCATCTGACCGGGGCCGCCCAGGTCCCTGAGCTCGTCGAAGGGACCGGAGGCTTCGACAAGCTCAACCACCTCCCCACCACAGGTCCCTGAGCTCGTCGAAGGGACCGGAGGCT
>NZ_JBFBJJ010000011.1:0-46280 GCF_040686055.1 Microbacterium sp. NPDC086615 | reverse complement strand
CCACCACAGGTCCCTGAGCTCGTCGAAGGGACCGGAGGCTTCGACAAGCTCAACCACCTCCCCACCACAGGTCCCTGAGCTCGTCGAAGGGACCGGGACACGCAGAAGGGCCGCCGCCCGCACCCGGACGACGGCCCCTCTTGGCGAAATGCTTACGGCGTCGGCATGCCGCCGTTGACGTTGAGCGTCTCGCCGATCACGTAGCTCGACTCCGCCGAGGCGAGGTACACGTACGCGGGCGCGAGCTCGGCCGGCTGGCCCATGCGTCCGAGCGGCGTCTCCTCACCGAACTCGTCGACTTTCTCGTTCGGCTGGCCGTCGGTGACCTGCAGCGGCGTCCAGATCGGTCCCGGGGCCACCGCGTTCACGCGGATGCCCTTCGGGGCGAGCTGCTGGCCGAGCGCTTTCGTGAAGGTGTTGATCGTGGACTTCGTCGAGGCGTAGTCGACGAGGATCGGCGCCGGCGAGTACGCCTGGATCGACGTGGTGTTGATGATCGTCGAACCGGGCTTCAGGTGCGGCACCGCCTCTTTGCAGATCCAGAACATCGCGTACACGTTGGTCTTGAAGGTGTCGTCGAACTGCTCATCCGAGAGGGTCGTGACGTCTTCGTTGAAGATCTGCTTGCCGCCGTTGTTGACGACGATGTCGAGACCGCCGAGCCCCTCGACCGCTTCCTTCACGAGCGTGCGGGCGTACTCCCGCTCGCGCAGGTCGCCGGGGATCTGCACGACGGTCGCTCCGGCCTCGCGCAGGATGCCGGCGATGCGATCGGCATCCACCTGCTCTTCGGGCAGGTACGACATCGCGACCGAGGCACCCTCGCGGGCGAAGGCGATCGCGGTGGCTGCGCCGATGCCCGAGTCGGCACCGGTGATGAGAGCCTTCCGACCCTTCAGGCGATCGCTGCCGACGTAGGTGTCCTCGCCGAGGGCGGCCTTCGGCGTCAGCTTCGCGTCGAGCCCGGGCTCGGGCTGGTCCTGCGCCTGCGGCTCGATGTCGGCGTAGAGCTTCGTGGGGTCGGTGAAGGTGTACTGCGTGCTCATGACACGTCCTTTCGGTGGGGGATGGATGCCGGGTGTCACGCACCCGGCCGGTTCAACGGCCGCCGAGCTCCTCGGCATCCACGACATCGCGGATGACGAGAGCGGCATTGATGAGGGCGAGATGGCTGAGCGCCTGCGGGAGGTTGCCCCAGAAAGCCCCGTCGGACTCGGCGATCATCTCGGAGTAGACGCCGACGTCGTTCGCCTGCGCGACGAGGGCGTCCATCGCCTCGATCGCCTCGTCGTGCCGGCCGACACAGGCGAGAGCGGTGGCCCGCCAGAAGGCACAGGCGACGAACGTCTGCTCCTCCTGGTCCATGCCCGTATAGCGGTAGACGAGGTGATTCTCGGTGCCGAGGCGTTCGGTGAGGGCGTCCAGGGTCTTCGACATCCGCTCGCCGCGGTCGAAACCCGTGGGAGCGTGCAAGAGGACCGAGGCGTCGAGGTCTTCGGTCCCGGGCGCCATCGTGTACGCCTCGAGCTTCTCCGACCAGCAGTGCTCCTCGACCCAGGTGTGGATGCGGTCGCGCTCGGCGCGCCAGCGGTCGCCGTTGTCGGGGATGTGCCCGCCCTGGGCGAGCCATTGCGCGTCGTCGAGGGCTTTCCAGCACCCCATCTTCGACGAGGTGTAATGGCGCAGCTCCGGGAGCTCCCACATGCCCGAGTCCTCGCGCCGCCAGAGATCGCACGTGCGGTCGGCGACGTCGGCGAGGAGGCGGCCGGTCTGGATGTCGAGGCGGTTGCCGGCCTCGACGTAGGTGCGGCACAGGGCGATGAGGTCGCCGTACACGCCGAGCTGCAATTGGCCCTGTGCGGGGTTCCCGGTCACGACGGGCTGATTGCCGTTCCAGCCCGGGACCTCGTGCTTCTCGAGCCCGATCTCGGCGTCCCCGTCCAGGGTGTACATGACCTGCACCTCGGGACCGTTCTTGCGGATCGTGCGCAGCAACCACGAGATCGCCGCGTGCGTCTCCTCGCGGAGGCCGAAACCCACCCACGCGTGCGCGGTGTAGGCCAGGTCGCGGACCCAGGCGTAGCGGTAATCCCAGTTCTTCCCGCCCCGCGGGTTCTCCGGGAGCGACGTCGTCGCCGCGGCCGCGATCGCCCCGGTCGGGCTGAACAGCAGGAGTTTCAGCGCGAGGGCACTGCGCTGCACGTCCTCGGCCCACGGCCCGTCGTACGCGAACTCGTCGGACCACATCGTCCACCCGTCCACGGTGCGGTCAATGCCCCGATCGACGTTCTGCGCGTCCGGGATCCGCAGCGGCTCCCCCTCGGTCGCCGCGACGACGAGGAGATGGCGCGACCCCTTCGACGTCGTGAACCCGCCCTCGATGCTCTCGTTCCCGGCATCCGGTTCACCTCGCATGCCATGCTCGTGGCCGACCACGGCGAGCGACACGTGGCCGACGCGCATCACGGTGAAGCCGTCGATCCGCTCGGTCCAGGGCGCGGCCGAGCGCAGCATGGTGCCGGGCTGCACGCACCAGGCGAACTCGACCTCGCCCTTCACGCCTTCCACACGGCGGGCGAGCTCGGCCCAGGGCAGACGGCCCGCGATGCCGGTCACCATGGCGTCCGTCAGTGTCGCGACGCCGCTCTCGGTCGTGAACGTGGTTTCGAGCACGTTGGTGCGCGGGATGTAGCGGCGGGTCACCTCGTACTCCCCCACGGGAGCGAGTTCGATGCACCCGCCGGCCGACTCGTCCACGAGCCGCGCGAAGACCGGGCGCGAGTGGATGTTCGGCAGCGGCAGCCAGTCGATCGATCCGTCACGGCCGATCAGCGCGACCGTTCGCCCGTCGCCGATCGCGGCGTAGTCGCGGAGCGGCCGGGAAGGTGGAGGCGGGGTCGAGGGCACGTCCCCACGCTAAGAACGCTCCTGTCTCGATACGGCGGGGTTGTCGATCTGGCGGGGAGCGGCTACGGGAGCGTCGTATCGACGGCGACGGCGAGATCCTCGACAGCGGCACATGCGCGGTCGCGGTGCCCTCGACCACGAGCGCGACGATCCGAAACGTCCGCTTCCGATTACCGCGACACTCGGCGAGGCACAACCCCCGCCCTCCGCTCGGTCGGCACCTCTAACGTCGCTGACACCGCGAGTGAAAGGAACGTGCATGTCCACGACCACCAAGGACACCCCGACCAAGAACCGCCGCCGCCCCGCGCGCGGTGGCAGCGGCCCCGAAACGACCGACGAGCAGAACGCCGAGAAGGGCTTCCAGGCGTCGGAGAAACTCACCGACAGCCTCCAGGCCGTGCTGGTCGATCTGATCGAGCTCTCGATCCAGGGCAAGCAGGCCCACTGGAACGTCGTCGGCAAGAACTTCCGCGACACTCACCTGCAGCTCGACGAGATCATCGACGCGGCCCGCGAGTTCAGCGACGAGGTCGCCGAGCGTATGCGTGCCCTGCACGCGCTGCCCGACGGCCGCAGCGACACGATCGCCGAGACGACGACCCTGCCCGAGTTCCCGCAGGGAGAGGTCGACACGTCCGAGGTCATCGACCTCATCACCGAACGCCTCGATGCGACCGTCGGAACGGTCCGCGAGGTCCACGACGACGTCGACGACGAAGACCCCACTAGCGCCGACATCCTGCACGGGGTCCTCGAGCGTCTCGAGCAGCTCTCGTGGATGGTCAGCGCAGAGAACCGCGTCGCCCGCAAGTCGTAAACACGCACGAAGACACCGGATGCCGGGGCCTCAGGGCCTCGGCATCCGTCGGTCCATACGGGTTCCGCCGGCTTCGACAGGCTCAGGCATCTCGGCCGAGCGGGGTCGATACCAGAGCCGCTCGAACAGTCAGCCCCGAGCGATCATGAACGGAGGGTGGGGACCCTCCAGCCGCGCGAGAGCGAGTTTGACCTCGCCGAGAGAGTGCCCGACCGCGGAGAAACGCTCATCAGTGCGAGCCTCCAGGCGTGCGAGACCGAGCTTGACCTCTACCAGCGAGTCCCCGACCGTGGCGAAGCGTTCATCCGTGTGAGCCTCAAGCCGTTCGAAGCGCGCGTCCATCCGATCGAAACGCTCGTCCACGCGAGCAAAACGGGCGTCGGTGCGCTGCTCCACCCGGGTCAGCATCCATTTCGTGCCTCCGAGAATGGCCGCCGAGCCCGACAGAACGAGACCTATCGCGGTCGAGATGAGCGGAAGAGTCTCCACGAGCGGCTCCTTCTTTCTTTCACCGGGATGGCACGACTCTAGGCGACCGATGCTTCGGCCGGGCCCGGGAGGGCGCCATCCCGGGAAAGAATTCACCCCATACCCCCTGGGGAGGAACGGTCAGAGCCGCAGCACCCCGGTGACCCGCACGATCGCGGTCCCCTCCTCCTCGGAGGCAGCGAGGTCGACCTCGGCACGGATGCGCCAGTCGTGGTCGCCCGCGGGGTCGTCGATCGTCTGCTCGACGCGCCAGATGCCCTCGGCGGCGGCCGACTCGTCGATGTCGACGTACGCCGACGAACGCGCGGCACCGCCCGTGCCGATCGCGTCGTGCTCGTCGAAGTAGCGGTCGAGCACGCCGGGCCAGTCGACGTCGGGGTCGAGCTCGACGAGCTCCTCGTCCTTCTGCAGGGCAGCGAGCTGCACGCGCCGGAACATCTCGTTACGCACGAGCACGACGAACGCGCGGCGGTTCGTGAGGATCGACGGCGGCGCGGGCGGCACCACCGGGGCGGACGGGTCGTCGGCAGGATTGATGAGCTGCTCCCACTCGTCGACGAGGCTCGAGTCGACCTGGCGCACCAGTTCTCCGAGCCAGGCGATCAGGTCGAGCAGGTCGGGCGTCTGCGCATCCACCGGCACGGTCTGGCGGATCGCCCGGTACGCGTCGCTGAGGTACCGCAGCACCAACCCCTCGCTCCGGGCGAGCTGATACAGCGACACGTACTCGCCGAACGAGCACGCCCGCTCGAACATGTCGCGCACGACCGACTTGGGCGACAGTTCGAAGTCGCGGATCCAGGGCTGGCTGGAGGCGAAGACCTCGTACGCCTGCGCGAGCAGCTCGTCCAGCGGCTTCGGCCAGGTGATCTCCTCGAGCAACTCCATGCGCTCGTCGTACTCGATACCCTCGCGCTTCATCGCCGCGACCGCCTCGCCGCGCGCGCGGAACTGCTGTTGCGACAGGATCGGGCGCGGATCGTCGAGCGTCGCCTCGATGACGCTGACGACGTCGAGCGCGTAGTGCCCCGTGCCGACCGACGACGCCGGGGGCGTGGCATCCGGGCCCCTGCCCAGCTCGACCTCGGGGTCGAGCATCTCGATCGCCGCGAGCGCGAACGGCGACAGCGGCTGGTTGAGCGCGAAGTTGGGCTGCAGGTCGACGGTGAGCCGGATGCCGTCGGCCCCCGCCTCGACCACGCCCGCCTGCACCAGGGTGCGGAAGATCGCGAGCGCTCGGCGCGCGAGCTCGTACTGGCGCGGGCGCGGCTCGTGGTTGTCGAACACCAGCGAGCGGACGTTACCGAAAACGTCGCCGCCGCGCGCGATGACGTTGATCAACATGGCGGCGGTGAGCTTCATCTGCGGCACGAGCGGCTCGGGCTCGGCCGCGACGAGACGGTCGTAGCTCTGCTCCGTCCAGTTGACGAAGCCCTGCGGCGCCTTCTTGCGCACGATCTTCTTCTGCTTCTTGAGGTCGTCGCCGGCCTTGAGGATTTGAGCGGCGTTCTCGATCTCGTGATCGGGCGCCATGACGACGACCGTGCCGGCGGTGTCGTAGCCCGCACGCCCCGCCCGTCCGGCGATCTGATGGAACTCGCGCGCCGAGAGCTGACGCATGCGCGTGCCGTCGTACTTCGTCAGCGCGGTCATGAGCACGGTGCGGATCGGCACGTTGATGCCGACGCCCAGGGTGTCGGTGCCGCAGATCACGCGCAGCAAGCCGCGCTGCGCGAGCGTCTCGACGAGGCGGCGGTAGCGCGGCAGCATACCGGCGTGGTGCACGCCGATGCCGGCGCGCACGTAGCGCGACAGCGTCTTGCCGAAGCCGGTCGTGAAGCGGAAGCCGCCGATCGCCTCGGCGATCTCGTCGCGCTGCTCGCGGCCGATGATGCGGATCGACGACAGCGCCTGCGCTCGCTCCATCGCCGCCGCCTGGGAGAAGTGGACGACGTATATCGGCGCCTGCTTGGTGTCGAGCAGTTCCTGGACCGTCTCGTGGACGGGCGTGCGGGCGTACTCGAAGTGCAGGGGCACGGGACGCTCGACGCCGGTCACCCGCGCCGTGGCTCGGCCCGTGCGGCGCGAGAGGTCGTCGGCGATGTCCTCGACGTCGCCCAGGGTGGCTGACATGAGGATGAACTGCGCGCGGTTCAGCAACAGCAGCGGCACCTGCCACGCCCAGCCCCGGTCGGCTTCGCCGTAGTAGTGGAACTCGTCCATGACGACCTGGTCCACGTCCGCGTCGGCCCCCTGGCGCAGGGCGAGGTTCGCGAGGATCTCCGCCGTGCAGCACACGATCGGCGCGTCGGCGTTGACCGACGAATCGCCCGTGACCATGCCGACGTTCTCGGCACCGAAGATGTCGACCAACGCGAAGAACTTCTCGCTGACGAGCGCCTTGATCGGCGCCGTGTAGTAGCTGCGCCCACCCCGGGCGAGGGATGCCGCGTGCGCGGCGACCGCGACCAGCGACTTGCCCGTACCGGTCGGCGTCGACAGGATCACGTTCGCGCCCGAGACGATCTCGATGATCGCCTCGTCCTGCGCGGGGTAGAGCGTCAGCCCGCGCGAGGCCGCCCACTCGACGAAGCCGAGGTACACGGCATCCGGATCGCTGCCGGCGGGCACGTGCTCGAGGAGGGGAATCACTGTTCCACCCTCTCATCCGCCGGGGTCTCGCCCGATGGGGGCGTGGCTCATCTGCATGATCCGAGGGGCGGGAGTGCTCTCGCGGAGGTCCGGGCGCCCCACCCGCCCCACCGGTCATGCAGATGGACCGCCACCGCTCCTCGACTCAACCGTCGGCGCTGAAGACCCCGACGTCGCCGTCGTCGAGCACGAACTGCATCGCCGTGCCCACGGGATAGCGGGCGCGGAACGGCTCGGGGAACGACGACGTCACGATGAACTCGACGCTCGCCGGGAAAGGACCGGCGCCGCAGCCACCGACCCGGATCCCCCGGGGCGCGGAGCGCGGGGAGTCCGCGTCGCGCACCTCGCTGGTGTCGAGCGCGATGAGGCACTCCGCCTGATTGCCCTCGGAGTCGATCTGCGAGACGCCCGAGAACACCGTCAGCCCGTAGTAGTCGGCGAACCCCCTGGTCTGTTCGGGATCGAATCCGAGGTATCCCGCCGACCCGAGTTCCGCGTCGGGATCGACCGTGAGGGTGTCCGTCTGCGCGATCCCCGAGGTGCGGTCCACGGCGGTGACGCTGACCCCGGCCGCGGTGGCGGCGCTCGTGAGGGCCACGACCCCCGCAACCGCCAGCGCCGCGACCCAGACGCGGCGGCGCGAGCGGAGGAGGGGGCGCCGCGGGGCGGGCTCCGCCTCCTCCGGTTCCGTTTCCTCCGGTTCCGGGTCGGCCTCGGGCGCGTCGGCGACGACGTCCGGATCCGCCTCGGCCTCGAGCGGGACAGTGCGCATCCGCTCGAGGTCTTCGAGTTCACGCAGACGCGCGACGGCAGCGGGGTCGCCCCCGATGTCGGCGTTCGGACCGTACGCCCGCGCGCGAAGACGCTCGAGCTCGCTGCCGTGATCCGCGTCCATCCTGTGCATCGTGTCACGGCAAGTTCATGCGTGGGAATAGATTGACGGATGCCGCGTTGCACCGTACATGCGCTCCTTCGGCACACTCTCCTTCGGCCACTACGGCCCCCTCGGCGGCGGTCGCCAGCTCACCGCCGGCGACTCGATGCTCCAGGCGATCGACCTCGCCCAGGGCATGGATGACCTCGGGGTCAACGGCGTTTCGTTCCGCGTGCACCACTTCGCGCGCCAGCAGGCGGCGCCCATGCCCCTGCTCGCGGCGATCGCGGCCCGCACCTCGCGCATCGAGGTCGGCACCGGCGTCATCGACATGCGCTATGAGAACCCGCTCATGCTCGCCGAGGAGGCGGCATCCGTCGACCTGATCAGCGGCAACCGCCTCGCCCTCGGTGTGAGCCGTGGGTCACCCGAGACGGTCGTGCGCGGATACGAGGCGTTCGGGTACACGGGTTCGCAGGACCCGCGCGGCGGCGACATCGCTCGCGAGCACTTCGACCTGTTCCTGCGCGCGATCGACGGCGAGGGTCTCGCGGAGCGCGACCCGATGAGCCCGTTCGGCGGTGGCACCGGTCTGCAGCGCATCGAGCCGCACTCCCCCGGACTCCGGAAGCGCATCTGGTGGGGCGCCGGCACGACGGCGACCGCCGAGTGGGCGGGCCGCGTCGGCGTCAACCTCATGTCGTCGACGCTCCTCACCGAGGCGGACGGCACGCCGTTCGACCTCCTGCAAGCGCAGCAACTCGACGCGTTCCGCGCCGCGTGGCGCGAGGCCGGGCACGAGGGCGAGCCGCGCACCTCGGTCAGCCGCAGCATCTTCCCGATCGTCACCGCCGAAGACGAGATGTACTTCGGCGGCTCGGCCGGCAGCGACCAGATCGGCGTGATCGACGGCATGCGCTCGACCTTCGGCAAGACCTACGCCGCGACCCCCGACGTGCTCGTCGAGCAGCTGCAGAACGACGCCGCCGTGATGAGCGCCGACACCCTGATGCTCACGATCCCGTCGCAGATGGGCGTCGAGTTCAATCTCCGACTCGTCGAGAACTTCGCGCGCCACGTCGCCCCGGCCCTCGGCTGGATCCCGACCACCACGTCGGTCACCGCCTGATCGATCCCCCGAGGGCCCGGATGCCACCCGCTCGGCATCCGGGCCCTCGGCATCGGTGCCCCGGGTGTCTACGGTGGGGGGCATGCCCCTGTCGCTCACCCCGATGGATCCGTCGCGGCGTGACCGCGCGGAGCTCATCGCTTTCCTCACGACGAACGTCTTCCCCTTCCACGTGCGATCGCGTCTCACGGCCGCAGACGTGGAACGGGCGATCGAGGACGGAGCGTGGCACGGCGACGACACCGAGGCCTACTGGCTCGACGGCGACCGCGGCCGCGTCGGGCTCATCCGGCTCGACGACCTCGGGGACGCCACGGCGATGATCGACCTCCGCCTCGCCGAGGTCTGGCGCGGGCACGGCTTCGGAACGACGGCCCTCGCGCTGGCGCGTGATCGCGTGTTCTCGACCCGAGTGAATGTCCTCCGGCTCGAGGGCCAGACGCGCGAGGACAACCTCGCGATGCGCCGCGCGTTCGAGCGCGGAGGGTGGGTGTGCGAGGCGTACTACCGCGACGGGTGGCCGGTCGAGGGCGCTGAGCCCGTGGCATCCGTCGCCTACAGCGTCCTGCGCCGCGACCGCGTCTCCGGGAGCACGAGCCCCGTACCGGATACCCTCACACGGTTCCGAGCCCAAGACACCGACGCGCTGGTCGCGGCAGCCTGGGCCGCCGAGGAACGCCTGCTCGACCCGGCCGTCCGCCGCGTCCCTGCCGAAGTCGACCGACTGCTCGACGACGCCTTCGTCGAGGTCGGCCAGTCCGGACGCCGATGGACCAAGGGAGCGATCATCGCTGCACTGCGCGACGATCCAGGCGACGCGCCGGGGACGATGACGGAACGTGTGGCCCGGACCGTCACGTCCGACACCGTGCTGCTCGAGTACGTGCTGCGCTTCGACGGTCGCGTGAGCCGCCGGTCGTCACTGTGGACCGTCTCGCCCGACCCGCAGTGCCTCTTCCATCAGGGCACGACCGTGGCATAGCGAGACGGCTCAGCGCGCCGTCGTCCCCCGCGAGCGCGCGATCGTCTGCGACACGAGGTACTCGCCCCACGCCACGATGTACGCGCCGAGTGCAGCCCAGACCCACCCGTTCGGCAGGACGCCCAGCGCCCCGAGGACACCGGCGACCGTCAGCGCCACCACGACGATGAGCACCGGCACCAGAGCACGGGATGCCACGGCCCCGGCCGGTGTGCGCAACACCACCAGCAGCGCGCCGGCGGTGGCGATCAGGAGGATGAGCGGTGTCCACCACGAACCGAGGGTGCTCATGGTGGCGGAGGCACCGAGGCCCGCGATGACGAGGGACGCGGTGCGAAGGGCACGGATACGGGACTCGGGAATGAGGGGCTCCTTTTCGAGCGCGACGCGGAGCGTCGACATCACAGGGAAGACTCCAGCGTAACGAGGACGGATCGCGCGGATAGGGTGAGCAGCGCACCACCGTGATCGACAGAAGGGGCTGCCGTGGTCCTCTCCGCCTCACCGCAGGATCAACCCGATTCCCTGGACCGCATCGCGCGCGACCTCGTGGCCTTCAAAGACGCCCGCGGCCCCCTCTCGTACGGTGAACTGGCGCGTCGCGTGGGTGAGCTCCGGATCGCGCGCGGAGTTCCCGCCGCATCGGCGTATCCGGCACGCACGACCGTCTACGACGTCTTCCGCCCGGGACGATCGCGCATGGATCCGGTTCTCGTGCACGACATCGTCCGCGCCCTCGGCGCGAACGACGCGGAGGCCGAGACATGGGTCGAGCGCTACCACCGCGTGCGCCGCCTCACCGAACCCGCCGCTCGTCAACGGCCCACCCCGGCCGTCGACGCTCCGGCACCGGTCGAGCGACCCCGTCTGCTCCCCGCGGCCCCCACCCGTCGCCGCTTCGCGCCCCTGACGCTCGTCGGGTGCCTCCTGCTGAACGTCGTGGGGCTCGTCGTGGTGCAGCAGCTCCATCTGCCCCTCTACCTCGACATGGTCGGCACCGCCGTCGCGGCGATCGTGTTCGGGCCCTGGTACGGCGTGGCCATGGGTCTGCTGACGAACCTGTGCGGGGTCGCCGTCGGGATTACCGGGGCCGCACCCTTCGCGCTCGTGAACGCGGTCGGCGCGCTCGTCTGGGGGTACGGGGTCCGCCGCTTCGGGATGGGCGGCGACATCGTGCGGTACTTCCAGCTGAACCTGCTGGTGGCCCTCGCGTGCTCGCTGGTCGGAGCACCCCTCAACGTGCTGCTCTTCGCCGGTTTCTCCGGACACGGATCGGACACCGTCACGCTGTCGCTCGAGACCATGGGGCTGCCGATGGTCGCCGCGGCCTTCTCGACGAACCTCCTCACCTCGGTGATCGACAAACTCCTCACCGGGTTCATCGCGCTGATCGTCTTCGTTTGGCTCCGCGGCGCGACCGGGGTCCCGACGACGCACATACCCCTGATCGATCATCTGCGTGCACCCCTCGCTCCGCGGTGGGTGCTCGATCCGGGTCGGCGGCGACTCACGCTGGTCTGACCGCGCTCGACCGAGAGAAGCCCCTGAAAAGCCGACGATTCGGTCTCGCGGGGCACGCCGTTCATCCGCGCGTCCTACGCTGATCCGGCGGGAGAGCACGAGTTCTTCTCGGTCGACGAAGCCATCGCATCGGGAGGGGTTTGATGGAGCTGTCACGGCGGAGCATGATCGTCGGCGCCCTGGGCGCCCTCGGTCTCGGCGTCGGAAGCGTCGCCGCCGCATCCGTGATGACCCACGGCGCCCCCGAGAAGCCCATGTCCGCGCCGAGCGCGCGAGCGAGCTCTGCCACCCCGACGCCGCGCTCCAGCCCCTCACCCACCGACGGCCCCGAAGACCTTCGCCTCTCCGCGTGGGACAGCGTCGTCCGCCGGATCTCGGATGCCGCCGACGCCACGCTCACGCTCACGTCGGGGACCCTGCCCGCGGGCGTGAGCATCGCCGCCGGCAGCCTCGTCGGGCGCCCGACCGAGGAGGGCGCCTACCGCTTCTCCCTCGAGGTCGCCGCGGGCAAGAAGCGGTCGACCCGCACCTTCGCGGGAAAGGTCGCGCCCCTCAAGCGCGACCTGAGCATCTCGCTGAGCCTCGACCAGCGCACGCCGATGTCGGTCACGGCGAAAGAACTGGATCGGATCGCCCGCCTCGGGGCGAACGCGACGCTCGTCATTTATTGCTTCATCTCCGATCCGACCTCCACGACCTTCACCCGCGTCTCGGACGATCGGATCGACAAGGTCTTCCAGCAGGCGCGCGAACGCGGCGTCCGCGTCACGCTCGTGAAGCCGCACATCGTCACGAACGACCAGGGCGACGGGTTCTACCGCGGCAACTACACCCCGGCCTCGCTCGATGCGTTCTTCGCGAACTGGGAGGACCAGCTTCTCTTCTTCGCCGACCTCTGCGCCCGCAACGACGTCGAATACCTCTCACTCGCGTGCGAGCAGCCGCATCAGACGGATGCCGCCACCTACGACCGCTGGGTGCCGCTGATCCAGAAGCTCCGCGACGCGGAGCCGGCGCTCAAACTCACCGCGGCATTCACGACGCTCGAGCTCTTCCTGCTGTATACCTTCTGGATCCCGCAGTCGACGCCGCACATGGCCCGGCTGCTCGACGTGTTCGGCATCAATTCGTGGGTCGTTCTGACCGATAAGGTCTACACGCCGGATACGCCGAACATCACTGTCGACGAGCTCGCCGCGGGATGGCGGGGCGGCGGGGGGAAGACCGACGACCACCTCGGCAAGCTCGAGACCGTCTGCGACGCCCTGCGCATCCCGTTCCTGATCACGGAGGTCGGTGTGCAACCCCGCGTCGACGGTCTCGCCAAGCAGGACAACAGCTCTCCGCCCACGGGCGTCGAGAACTTCGACGTCCAGGGGCTGCTGTACCAGTCGGTCCTGCGGGCACCGCTGCAGTCGCGCTGGTGCACGGGCGTCTCGATCTGGCACATGCGCGCGCCGTTCGCGTTCGGGAGCCTCAAGGGCACGCGCCTCTACCCGGGCGAGAACGTCCTGAAGAGCGCGTTGCTGCGCACCCCCGCGCTCGCGAGCAAGGACTTCTGAGCGAGTCGGCCGGGTCAGCCCCGATCCGCAGCCGCGTCGGGACGCCGCATAAACGCGATCCGCTCACATAAACGCGCTGCGCACGTGTTTATGGGCGCGGAGAGCGTTTATGGTCGCGCCTCGACGCGGCGGAGAGCGTTTATGGCCGCGCCTCGGCGCGGCGAACGCCGCCCGCGGGACGCCGCCCCGGGATCGCCGCCCGCCGAACCGCGCCTCAGCGCCCGTTGCGGTCGGCCGCGGAACGCGGTGGCGCCGAAGCGACGTCCAGCCGCTCGAGACCGCGCAACGACGTCCAGATCAGCTCCTCGCCCTTGGCCGCGTGCTGCGATGCGCGCACGGCCCGCTCGTCGGCCCACGAGTTCAGCACGTGACCGCTGTGCCCGCGGACGTGTTCCAGCACGACGTCCGGAAGACCGGCCGCGCGTCGGGCGTCACGGGCGGCGATCAGCGCCTCGAGGATGCCGCGATTCGCGACCGGCTTCTTCGCGCTCGTGACCCAGCCCCGACGACGGTGGCCGTCCATCCACGACGAGTACGTGTCGATCGCGTACTTCGAATCCGCCTGCACGACCAGCTCCCGCACGTCGGCGTGATCGGTGATCGCGTGGAGGAGCCCGAGAAGCTCGCCGATGTTGTTCGTTCCCTCGGGGATCGAGCCCGCCGCCCAGTGGCCGTCTTCCCCGACCCATGCCCAACCGGCCGGACCCGGGTTGCCCTTGCAGGCACCGTCTGTGGCGACGACGTAGCGGTCAGAGGGGGGAGGGGCAGACGTGCTCATCCCTCCAGTCTCGCTGCTTTCCGGTGCCCGCCGCACACAGGGCGCGGCGGGCACCGTCCGAGGGTCAGCTCTTGCCGCTGTCAGCCTTCTTCGACCCGGCCTCGAGAACGTCGCCGGCGGGAAGCTCCTGGTGTCCGCCGAACTGCAGGCGCATGGCCGACAGCACCTGATTGGCGAAGTGGTTCTCACCGCGCGAGGCGAAGCGTTCGAACAGGGAGGCCGCGAGCACGGGGACCGGAACGCCCGTGTCGACCGCCGCCTTGACGGTCCAGCGGCCCTCGCCCGAGTCCGAGACACGGCCGGCGAGACCGTCGAGAGTGGGGTTCTGCTCAAGGGCGGCGGCGGTGAGGTCGAGCAGCCACGACGAGATGACCGAGCCGCGGCGCCACAGTTCGGTCACGCGCGCGGTGTCGATGTCGAACTGGTAGAACTCCGGCTCCTCCAGCGGCGCGACCTCGGCGGAGTGCTCGCCCTGGTGCAGACCCGCGTCGGCGTTGTTGAGCACGTTGAGTCCCTCGGCGAGCGCGGCCATGATGCCGTACTCGATGCCGTTGTGCACCATCTTCACGAAGTGCCCGGCACCCGACGGGCCGCAGTGCAGGTACCCGCGCTCCTCGGTCGAGTACTCCCCGGTGCGCCCGGGCGTGCGCTCGACCTCACCGGGCCCGGGTGCGATGGTGCGCAGCACCGGCTCGAGGTGCGCGACGGCCTCGTCGTGGCCGCCGACCATGAGGCAGTACCCGCGCTCGAGGCCGAAGACGCCGCCGCTCGTTCCCACGTCGACATAGTGGATGCCGGAGTCGTTGAGCTTCGCCGCCCGACGCACGTCGTCGCGGTAGTTCGAGTTGCCGCCGTCGATGATGATGTCGCCGGGCTCGAAGACCTCGGCGACCTGGTCGACGACGGTGCCGGTCAGGCCCGCGGGGATCATCAGCCACACGGCACGGGGCTTGGTCAGCTTCGAGGCGAGGTCGGCGATGCTGGTCGCACCGGTCGCGCCTTCCGCGACGAGGGCGGCCACGGCATCCTGATTCACGTCGAAGACGACGCAGTCGTGACCGTCCTTCATGAGCCTTCGGACGATGTTGGCGCCCATTCGTCCGAGACCGACCATGGCGAGTTGCATTGGATCCCCGTTCATCGTGGATGGTTCATCGTGCAGGGGCGCGTCAGACGGCCCCTCTCGCGAGTCTAGGAGCGCGAGCCCGCGTCGAGGTCCGCCTTGCGGGGCGGGGCGGAGGCGGTTCTCATCTCAGGATGCCGAGCGAGCGGGCAGCCGACACGGCAGCCGTGCGCGAGGTGACACCGAGCTTCGAGAACACGTGCGCGAGATGCGACTTCACGGTGGCGTCGGTGATATGCAGACGGGCCGCGACCTCGGCGTTCGCGGCGCCGCGCGCCACGAGCCGGAGCACCTCGATCTCGCGCGCCGAAAGGCTGATGCGGGGTTCGCGCAGACGCGCCATGAGTCGGCCCGCGATCGCGGGGGCGAGGGCGCTGTGACCGGCCGCGGCCGCGCGGACGCCCGCGAGCAGTTCGTGCGGCGGCGCGTCCTTGAGCAGGTACCCGCTGGCACCGGCTTCGACGGCGCCGAGGATGTCGCCATCGGTGTCGTAGTTGGTGAGGATCAGGACGTACGGAGGCGCGGCGAGCGCGCGGACGCGTCTCGTCGCCTCGGACCCGGCGGCGCGATCGCCGAACTGCAGGTCCATCAGGACGAGCTCGGGCGAGAGGCGGCCGGCGAGGTCGACCGCTTCGTCGGGCGTCGCCGCCTCCCCGACCACGTCGATGTCAGGCTCGGCGTCCAGCAGCGCACGGACCCCCGCGCGGACGACCGGGTGATCGTCGGCGATCACGACGCGGATCATCGCGTTCCCCTTCCCGGCAACGTGACGGCGACCGTCGTTCCCCTCGCGGGTGCGCTCGTCACCTCGATCGTGCCGTCGAGCTGGTCGACGCGCTCGCGCATCGCGCGAAGACCGAAGGAGTCGGTTCCCCCGTCCTGCGCCTCGTCCGAGTCAGGGTCGAAGCCGCGACCGTCGTCGGACACCGTCAGACGGACCGCGTCGTCGGAGGTGCTCAGGCTCACGCGCACGTGCGTCGCGGCGGCGTGCTGAGCGACGTTGGCGAGGGCTCCCTGCGCGATGCGCAGCAGAGCCGTCTGGGCGTCCATGGGCAGGATCACCTCGTCGGGGACGTCGACGTCGACCGCGACCCCTGCGTGCTCCCCCCACCCGCGCGCGAGGCGCTCCAGCGCGGGTCCGAGACCGTGCGTGAGGCTGGGCGGCGCGAGCTCGCGGATGAACCGCCGTGTCTCCGCGAGACCGTCGGCGGCGGTTCGTCGCGCCAGACGGATGTGGTCGATGCCGGGGCCGATGGCATCCGCCCGCTCCGCCGCGTACAGCAGCATCTGGATGCTCGACAACCCTTGGGCGACCGTGTCATGGATCTCGCGCGCGAGGCGCGCACGCTCCGCCAGGGTGCCTTGTTCTCGTTCCGCAGCCGCGAGGCGATCGCGCGTCGCGAGCAGCTCGGCCATCAGCTCTTCGCGTTCGGCGGCGCGACGCTCGAGGGCCGCGTATCCGAGTCCGATCAGCAGGGCGACGCCGGCGCCCACGACGGGGCCGACCACTCCGCCGACGGTGAGGCCGCCGTGCAGCGCGAAGGCGGCGATTGTGAGCGCCGTTGTCGCCACCACCGCGAGAGGGCCTGCCGCTCCGGGGAGCACGTGGAGATAGAGGAAGAACAGGGGGAAGACGAGGTACGCCGCCTCGGGTACGAGCCACACCAGCGCGGCCCACACCGCGGTCAGAGCGAGCACCCAGGCCACCCCCGCCGGAGAGCGTCCGCCGCGCGCGATCCAGGCTCCCGCGCCGTAGATCCCGCCGAGTGCCACGGCCAGGACGATCGGCGTCACTCCCCCGCCCGTCAACAGGACACGCACCACGACGAGCGCCAGCAGGCCCGCGAAGAGCGCGTGCAGCCCGATGCGCAGCCCTGCGAACACCGGGGCGAGAGGGCGATGAGACATGACGCGATCCAGGCTACGGATGCCGCCGCCCCGGCGGATCATCCGAAAGGTGGAACGAGAGTTCGCCCGGGACGGCGATGACCCGGCGGCATCCGGTGCCGAGGGTGGAAGGACGTCGACGAGACCCGTAGACCGAAAGGAGGCGGCGTGTACGTCGCATGGCGCGATCTGCGCTTCGCTCGCGGGCGATTCGCCCTCATCGGGGCGGTCGTCGCCCTCATCACCCTGCTCGTCGGATTCCTGTCGGGCCTCACCGGAGGCCTCGCCGCCCAGAACGTCTCGGCGGTGCTCGCACTCCCCGGCGACCGGCTCGTGCTGCAGCCGGCGGGCGACGCTGCGGCGACCTTCGCCGACTCCGCGATCGACGGCGCCACCGTCGACGCGTGGCGCGACGCCGCGGGTGTCGACGCGGTCGCCCCGGTCGGCATCACGCAGACGCGCGCCGAGGGACCCGGCGCCTCGACCGCGGTGGCCGTGTTCGGCCTCGACGCCGGCACGACGTTCGCCGCTCCCCGCCGCGACGACGAGATCGATCTTTCGACGGGGGCCGCGAAGAACCTGGGCGCCGCGGTCGGCGACGAGATCACGATCGCGGGTTCCTCCTATCGGGTCACGGCGATCGGGGGCGACGACTGGTACAGCCACACGCCGGTTGTCACGCTCACGTCGGACGCGTGGGCAGCCCTCGACCAGCGTCTGGGCGGAACGGGACAGCCGACCGTGCTCGCGGTCTCCGGCTCACCCGCGTGGGACACCGTCGCCGCCGACACCGGCACCACGGCATCCTCTCCCCTGTCGAGCCTCACCGCCCTGTCGACGTTCCGCTCCGAGATCGGCTCGCTCGCGCTGATGATCGCAATGCTCTTCGGCGTCTCGGCGCTCGTCGTCGGCGCGTTCTTCACCGTGTGGACCATGCAGCGCTCCGGCGACATCGCGGTGCTCAAGGCCCTCGGGGCGAGCACCCCCGCTCTCGTCCGCGACGCTCTCGGTCAGGCGCTGGTGGTGCTCGCGGTCGGGGTGGGGGTCGGCATCGGCCTCACGGCGCTGCTCGGCACGCTGGCCGGCGGCGCGCTGCCCTTCGTCCTCAGCCCCCTGACGACCCTCGTGCCCGCCGCGATCATGATCGCGCTCGGCGTGCTCGGCGCGGCCGTTTCGCTGCGCACCGTCACCTCGTCCGACCCCCTCACCGCTCTCGGGAGCACTCGATGATCCTTCTCGACGACGTCACCCTCACCTATCCCGACGGAGACGCCCGCCTCACCGCCGTCGACCACGCCACTCTCGAGGCTCGTCCCGGTGTCGTGACCGGCTTGACCGGAGCATCGGGCTCCGGCAAATCGAGCCTGCTCGCGATCGCCGCGACCCTCGTCCGACCCGACGCGGGCCGCGTGGTCATCGACGGGACGGATGCCACGCGCCTCAGCCGCGCGGACGCGACCGCTCTTCGCCGCGAGCGCATCGGGATCGTGTTCCAGCAGCCGCAGCTTCTCCCCGCGCTCACCGCGCGCGAGCAGCTGTGCGCGATGGCCGAGCTGGGGGGACGCCACCGTCGCACGCGGAGGCCCGCGATCCGTGCGCGGGTGGACGAGTTGCTCGACGCCGTCGGGCTCGCGGAGCACGCGAACAGACGACCCGCGCAGTTGTCGGGCGGACAGCGCCAGCGCGTCGCGATCGCCCGGGCGCTCGTCCACGAGCCGCGCGTGCTCCTCGTCGACGAGCCCACCAGCGCTCTCGACCGCGCCCGCGGGGCGGTCATCATGGCGCTCATCGCCCGACTCACGCACGAACGACAGACGGCGACGCTCCTGGTCACGCACGACCTCGTTCATAGCGATTCCCTCGATGAGACGTTCATCGTGACCGACGGTCGGGTGACGGCGGGCGCGCTCGTCAGCGGAAGCGGCGGGCGAAATGAGCCCTGAGAACGACGTCCGCGGGGCCATGCCTTGTGAGGGTGGGTGTTTCTGACACCACGGAGGACCACATGCCGCTGTCTCGCCCCCTTCTCGCTGTGCCGATCGCCCTCGCCGCGGCCCTCCTCTTCACCGGCTGCACCGGCGCGTCGTCACCCGACGCGTCGGGCGACGGTGGCGCGACCGAGCAATCGCCGCTGACCGAGTACCTGTCCGCGGTGTACGGCGCGGGAGGCAGCTCGGAGGAACAGCTGGCCGAGCTCGGGAAGAAACGGGAAGAGCTCGTGGCGGCCTGCATGAAGAAGAACGGGTTCGAGTACACCCCCGACCTGCAGGCATCGGCGACCATCGTCGACGGCTCCGGCGAGGCGTGGAAGCCCGACGACCGTCAGTGGGTCTCGCAGTGGGGCTACGGTGCCGTCGCGTTCCCCGGGAGCGACGACGCCGAGAACCCCTCGACGACGTGGGTCGACCCCAACGCCGACTACCTGAGCACCCTCTCCGAGTCCGAGAAGCAGGCCTTCTCCGACGCGCTGTGGGGCACGCCCCCCGCCTCCACGACTGACACCGCTGCCGAGGATGAGACCCCCACCTGGGATTGGAAGACGGCCGGATGCCAGGGCGAGGCGCAGCACGAGGTCAGCGGCGAGGATCCGCTTCAGACCGATCAGTTCGCTCCGTTGATGAACGCCATCACCGAGCTCTGGCAGCAATCGAGCACGTATCCGGGGATGTCCGAGGCGAACCGCGAATGGTCGGCGTGCATGGACGAGGCGGGACACACGGGCTTCGCCACGCAACCCGATGCCGCGGCGAGCATCCACGACCAGCTCAACGCGCTCTGGAACGCGGGCGGCGCGGCTTCCTCCGAGGCACCGGCCACTCCCGACAAGAAGGCTCTGGCGGAGCTCAAAGACGAAGAGATCGACCTCGCCCTCGCCGATCTCGACTGCCGCGAGAAGACGGATTACACCGCTCGCGCCCGAAAGGCCCAGGCGGAGGCCGAGACGGCGTTCATCGCGGCGCACAAGACCGAGCTCGAGGCGCTGAAGGCCGCCGCGCAGGCGAAGAAGTGACCGGGCCGACCACCGCATCGGATGCCGCGTCAGACAGCGCCGTGGGCGAAGAGACGGCGAACGCGGCGCGGCGCTCCCGGTGGACCGGACCGGGTGCCCTCTTCCGGCGCAACCGTCCGCTGTGGGTGACCGCGATCGTCGCGGTCTGCGCGCTGGTGGCGGGTCTGGTCGTCGGTCGATTCGTGGTCTCCCCCGCCGACGCCGCGGCGAACACGACAGCGCCGGCACCGGGCCTCGTGACGGTGCCCGTCGCCTTCGGCCCGCTCAGCAACGACGTCACGATCCGGGCCGAGGTCGGCTACGCCGACCCCGTCGACGTGCAGATCGATACGGCGGGACTCCCCGGCGCCGCCGTGGTCACGGGGCAGGTCCCGTCCGTCGGAACCCCGCTCTCCGCCCTGTCGGTGGCACTCGAGGTGGCCGGGCGTCCCGTCATCGTCCTCCCCGGCGATCTGCCGTCGTACCGCACCCTGCGCTACGGCGTCGCGGGGCCCGACGTCGTGCAGTTCAAGTGGGCGATGCGCACCGTGGGACTGGATGCCGGCGACCCGGCGAACAACGTCTTCGACGAACAGGCGGCCGCCTCCGTCGCCTCGTTGTACGCACAGGTGGGCTATTCGGCGCCGGCGACCGACGACACCGCCACAGCGGCGCTGCGCAGCGCGCAGACCGCCGTGTCGTCGGCCGAGCAGGGCGTGACCACCGCGCAGACCGCGTTCGACAAGGCGCGGACGGGGGCGAGCGACGTCGAGAAGCGCGAGGCCGACAACGCCGTCTCCAGCGCGCAGCGCGCTCTCGACCAGGCTCGCGCGCAGACGCCGGACGACGGCGCGAAGATCGGCGACCTGCAGGATGCTCTGGACCTCGCTCAGCTGAAGCGCCGACAGCTCGACACAGCTCCCGATACGGGCAGCGCGCGCGCGGAACTCGATGCCGCCCGCGCGCGCTTGAGCGAGGCGACCGTCGATCTCGCACGCGCCCGGGAGGCGGCGCTGCCCGTGTTCCCGGCGGGAGAGGTGCTGTACCTCACGTCGCTGCCACGTCGCGTCGACTCCGTCGACGCGCGGCGCGGCGCAGAACTGAAAGGGGTCGCCATGGTCGTCTCGGGGGCGACCGTGGCTCTTTCCGGGTCGGCGAGCGAAGCCGATGCGCGCTTGCTGAAGGTCGGCGACAAGGCCACCGCCGATCTGCCCGACGGCTCGACGCACGCGGCCACCATCACCGCCCTGACGCCGGGTAAGAAATCGTCCGACCGCTGGACCGTGGCCCTGTCCCCCGACCCGCTCACCCCGGACCAAGTGACCGCGGTGCAGGGTCAGAACCTGCGCGTCACCATTCCCGTCGGCGCGACCCAGGGCGATGTCCTGAACGTCCCCCTGGCCGCTCTGTCGGCCGGTCCGGGTGGAGAAGAACGCGTCGAGGTGGTCGAGGGAGATCCGCGCGACGGAGACCGCGCCGCGACCAGACTCATCACGGTCGAGACGGGTCTCGCTGCAGACGGCGCCGTCGAGGTGAAGCCCGTCGAAGGCTCACTGTCGCCCGGTGATCTCGTGGTGGTGGGACGGTGACGCACGCTGAGCGCCCGCCGGTGATCGATCTGCGGGAGGTCACGCGCTCGTTCCCCGGCACCCCCGAGGTTCACGCGCTCCGGGCCGTCGACCTCCGTGTCGATGAGGGCGACTACCTGTCGATCGTCGGTCCGAGCGGATCGGGGAAGTCCACGATGCTCAACATCCTCGGCCTGCTCGATCGGCCGACGATCGGCGAATACGTCCTCGCGGGCACTCCCACGAGGAACCTCGGCGAAGACGAGCGCGCGGCCGTGCGTGCCCGCTCCCTCGGCTTCGTGTTCCAGGCGTTTCATCTGATGCCGCGTCGCACCGTCCTCGAGAACGTCATGATGCCGATGCTGTACAGCGGCACGCCGCGGGAGGAACGGGAGCCGCGGGCGAGGGAAGCCCTGCACCGTGTGGGGCTGGATCATCGGTTGGAGTTCCGGCCGGGGGTGCTCTCCGGCGGTGAACGTCAGCGCGTGGCCGTCGCGCGAGCGGTCGTCACGCGCCCGCGCGTTCTGCTGGCAGATGAGCCGACGGGGAACCTCGACCGCGCGACGACGCTCGAGATCATGGAGCTCTTCGAGGAACTGCACGCGGGCGGGCTCACGCTCGTGCTCATCACGCACGATGCGCACGTGGCCGAGCGAGCGCACCGGACCGTCCGAATCGCCGACGGACGAGTGGACGAAGTGGCATGAGGCGCCTCCTCCCCCGGTTCGCGCGACGACGGCGGCATCCGATCGACGACGATGTGCCTCGCGCCGACCGATTCGGGTTCCTCGATCTCCTGACCGAGGCGACCAGCGACATCGGCACCCGCCCCGGTCGCCTGTCGATGACGGTGGCGGGCACCGTCCTCGGGATCGCCGCCCTCGTCGCGACCATCGGCTTCTCCCAGACGGCGACGGACCAGATCGCCCGTCAGTTCGACGCCGCCTCCGCCACGCAGATCGTCGTCACCCCGGCCAAGACCTCGTCGCAGGGCGGGACCTCCGTTGCCACGGCCCGGCTCCCGTGGGACGCCCCCGAGCGCGTCGAGCGGCTCGCCGGTGTCGAGGCGGCCGCGCTGTCGACCAAGGTGGATCTCGGCACGGGGACGATCAGCGCGGTGTCGGTCGACGACCCGTCCGCGCCCACGATCGTCTCTCCCGCTCTGTTCGCGGCATCCGCGGGGGTGCTCGACATGGTCGGCGGGCACCTCGTCACGGGGCGCTCCTTCGACGACGGGCACGACCGACGGGGCGACCGTGTCGCGCTCCTCGGGGCGAGCGCTGCGGCGAAACTCGGCGTTGACCGCGTCGACACCCAGCCGTCGATCTTCATCGACGGTGTCGCGTACGCCGTCATCGGAATCTTCGACGGCGTCGACACGGCGGGCGAGTTGCTCGACGCCGCCGTGGTCCCGAACGGCGCCGCTCGGCGGGACTTCGGTGTGCGGGCGCCGGGAGACCTTCGAGCGCGGATCGCGGTCGGCGCCGGCCCTCAGCTGCGCGACCAGGTTCCCCTCACGCTCTCGCCCGACGCGCCCGAGACCATCGTCGTCGGCGCGCCGCCGGGGACATCGGAGCTCAGCACGGGCGTGCAGTCCGATGTGGGGTTCGTCTTCGTCCTGCTGGGCGTGGTCGTCCTGCTGGCCGGCGGGCTGGGGATCGCGAACGTCACGATGATGTCGGTGATGGAACGCGTGACCGAGATCGGTCTGCGCCGCGCGCTCGGCGCGACGCGGAAGCAGATCGCGGGCCAGTTCGTCATCGAGTCGATCGTGATCGGCACGCTCGGGGGGTTGATCGGCTCCTCGCTCGGCGTCTTCGCGGTCGTCGGCGTCAGTGTCGCGCAGCAGTGGACTCCCGTCCTCGACCCGCTCGTCGCGGTCGGAGGCGCGCTGCTCGGCGCTGTCGTGGGGCTCGTCGCCGGCGGCATCCCGGCCCGCCGCGCCGCACGGATCGAACCGGTCGACGCGCTCCGGGGTTCGTGACCGTCACCACCCGTGCGCGTTGAACCACACACGCCGGCGGTCGGCCTCCTCGCGGGTCGGATCGCCACGCCACGTATCGTGCGCGAGCAGTCTGCCGGCATCGTCGAGGGGCACGAAACCCCAGCACACCGGACACAGCGCCCGGCCGCCGGGGAATCCGTCGGCCAAGGTCACGGCGGGTTCGGCGGGCGCACCCGCGCCGGCGCACTCGGGCGGGTCGGCCTGCGCCTCGGACCAGAGGAGGTGACCGCCGCGGCGATGGTGGAGCCCGCGGTGGCCCACTTCACGCGTACAGATCTCCCCGTTCCTCCGGCTCAGGCAGAGCCGGCGTGCGGCGCCCGGGAGCGCGGCCAGCGTTCGCGTCATCCTTCGATTCTCGACGCTGGGCACGGGTCTGGCGCAGCGGCGGCAGGTGCGGGATGCGCACGGGGCGATGGGGGCCGGTGGGGAAGGGGTCGGCGGTCATCGCTGACCACCACCGGTACGACGAGAGAACATGTCGACCTCCTGATGTCTCGACCATCCGTCGGCGAGCTCGGAATTCCGAGGGGGTTGACAGACCGGAACTCGGTGCTTCGTATACCCCACGGGGGTATCATCGACGTATGCACGGATACGTGGGCCACAAGGACGATCTGCTCAAGCGTCTGCGTCGCGCGGAGGGCCAGGTGCGCGGCATCGCGCGGATGGTCGACGACGATCAGTACTGCATCGACATCCTGACCCAGGTGTCCGCCGTGACGAAGGCGCTCGAGACCGTCGCCCTCTCGCTCCTCGACGATCACCTGTCCCACTGCGTGGCCGAGGCGGCGGCGCAGGGCGGTCCGGTCGCCGAAGAGAAGCTCAGAGAAGCCAACCAGGCGATCGCCCGCCTGGTCCGTTCGTGAAGGAGACCCCCATGCCCACGCAGCGCATCGAACTCGGACTGACCGCCTCGACGCCCTCCGGCGGAGGATGCGGCGACGGTTGCGGGTGCGGCCACACCACCGCGGCTGCCGCCCCCACCCCCTCGGCGAGCGAGGACCTCTACGACAGCGAACTCCGCGTCGAAGGCATGACGTGCGCTCACTGCGTCCGCGCCGTGACCGAAGAGCTGGACGCTCTCGACGGCGTCGAAGTCGCGAGCATCGAGCTGAACGTCGGGGGCGCATCCATCGTCCGCATCCGATCGAACGGCACCGCCGGCGACGACGAGCTGGCGGCGGCGATCGACGAAGCCGGTTACGCGCTCGTGCGCTGACCGCTCACGCGGAGCGACGCAGGACCGCGTCGACGGCGGCGTGGAAAGTCAGGTGCTGCGCGACCTCGACCGCGCGGTCGTAGCGCGTCCCGCCGAGCGCCACGAAGACCGAGCCGACGACCTCCACGTAACCGACGATGTACCCGTCGCGCGCGACCTCGTAGAGGTCAATGTCGATGCGCGTCCAGGGGATCTCGATCGGAGCCACGGGTGCCGACGGGGCCGCCGTAGCGGCAACGACGCGACCCGGGCGGCTGAGCGGTGCTTCCATGACCATGTGTGACTCCTTCGGTCGTCCGGGTGTGTTCTCACCCTGCGCCCCGAAGTTCTGATCCGCTCCGGCCTTGACGAAACTCCTACGTGCGGCTAACTACCCTCACAGTGCCGCCCGCGCCGGACGACCACGGCGGGGACGCTCGTCCGAGATCGCGAGTCCGGTCGCCCCGGCCGCGAGCACCTCCACCTCATCGAGCCAGCGCAGTTCGGCCTCGAGACGAGCGCGCCGGGCCGCGGCGACGATCGCGGCCCCGGTGGCATCCGTTCCGTCGCTCGGAGCCGCCTCTTCCGCGAGGGCAGCCCGCACACCGGCGCGCTGCGCGGCCAGGATGCCGGGGACATCGACGTGCGGGAGGGTGACCGCCAGCGCGATGCGCAGGGCCACCTCGTCGCGTCCGTCGGCAACGGTCGCCGCTCTCAGCCACGCGCGCGCTTCCGCGCGCCCCGCCGGCGTGACGCTCCAGAGGACCCGCCCGTCGTCGTCGACTCCGCGGTTGTCGACGAGGCCGTCGCGTTCGAGCCGCTCGAGCGTCGTGTAGACCTGCCCGACGTTCACCGCCGCCCCGGTCCGACGGGTGTACTCGGCGCGAAGCTGGGAGCCGTAGCAGGCGCCCTGATCGAGGATCGCGAGCAGGCTCTGACGCACCGACATGGACTCTCCGAACACGCTCGAGAAATGACTTTCCGAGTATATGGTTCGATGCCGAATCAACGCGGAATGGCGCGGTGCGGCGCGGCGTAGCATGTGGTCTGACCACATAGCACAGCTTGATCGGAGGCTCCTCGTGGAGTGGCTCGACCCCCTCGCTCTCGCCCGCTGGCAGTTCGGGTTGACGACCCTGTACCACTTCCTCTTCGTACCTCTGACGCTGGGGATGTCGCTCGTCGTCGCGATCTTCCAGACCGTCTGGTACCGCACCGGAGACGTGAAGTGGCTGCACCTCACCCGGTTCTTCGGGAAGATCTTCCTCATCAACTTCGCCATGGGCGTCGTCACCGGCATCGTTCAGGAGTTCCAGTTCGGCATGAACTGGTCGGCCTACTCCCGCTTCGTGGGCGATGTCTTCGGCGCCCCGCTCGCCTTCGAGGGGCTCCTCGCCTTCTTCCTCGAAGCCACCTTCATCGGCCTGTGGATCTTCGGCTGGGACAAGCTCCCTCGCCTCGCGCACCTCGCGAGCATCTGGATGGCGACCCTCGGGGCCACGTTCTCGGCCTACTTCATCATCGCCGCCAACGCGTTCATGCAGAACCCGGTCGGCTACCAGATGGCCGCCGACGGCCACCGCGCCGAACTCGTCGACTTCTGGGCGATGCTCACCAACCCCGTGGCGCTCGCGGCCTTCCCGCACACGATCTTCTCGGGCTGGATGTTCGCGGCGATGATCGTGGCCTCGATCTCCGCCTGGCACCTCGCTCGCGGTCGCAACGTCGAGATGATGCGCACGACCCTCCGATTCGGGCTGTGGTCGGCGATCGTGTCCTTCGTGCTCGTGGCTGTCGCCGGTGACCAGCTCAGCCTGGTGATGGTCGCGACCCAGCCGATGAAGATGGCCGCGGCCGAGGCGACGTTCAACACCGTCTGCGGACAGGATGCCTCGTTCTCGATCTTCACGCTCGGCACCCCCGACGGCACGAGCGAGCTGTTCTCGATCCGCGTGCCCTTCCTTCTCAGCATCCTGTCGACGCACTCCCTCGACGGCTGCGTCGAAGGCATCAACGACCTGAACACGCTGTACAGCCAGCAGATGTTCCCGCAGTTCGCCGACCAGGTCGACGGCAACTTCGCGCCCGTGCTGTGGGTCACCTACTGGGCCTTCCGCTGGATGATCGCGCTCGGCGGCCTGACCGCCCTCATCAGCGCGGTCGGTCTGTGGGTCACGCGCAAGAAGGCGACCCGCCCCGTGAAGCAGTGGATGTGGCGCGTGGCGATCTGGGCCGCTCCCCTGCCGATGATCGCGAGCCTCGTCGGCTGGGTCTTCACCGAGATGGGCCGCCAGCCGTGGATCGTCTTCGGCCTGATGCTCACGCAGGACGGCGTCTCGCCCAGCGTCCCGGGATGGAGCGTGCTCGTCTCGCTCATCGCCTTCACCCTCACCTATGCGAGCCTCGCGGTGGTCGAATTCGGACTCATCAAGAAGTACGCGCAGAAGGGACCGGACCCACTGCCGGATCCGAACGCGCCGCGGGAGCCCGACACCGTCGAGAACACCCCGACCACCGTCTACTGAGTCGGCTCAAGGAGAACATCATGGATCTCGCCTACCTCTGGTTCTGGATCGTCGGATTCCTCTTCATCGGCTACTTCGTGCTCGACGGGTTCGACTTCGGCGTCGGGATGTCACTGCCGTTCCTCGGCAAGGACGACATCGCGCGCCGCCAGATCATCAACACCATCGGACCCGTCTGGGACCTCAACGAGACGTGGGTCATCGTCGCGGGAGCGGCGCTGTTCGCCTCGTTCCCCGAGTGGTACGCCACCCTGTTCAGCGGCTTCTACCTGCCGCTCCTGCTGATCCTGCTGGCGCTCATCGCCCGCGGCGTGTCGTTCGAGTACCGCCACCAGCGGGACTCGGCGAGATGGAAGCGCGGCTTCGACCGGATGATCGTCATCGGTTCCGCCGTCCCCGCGTTCCTGTGGGGTGTGGCGTTCGCGAACATCGTGCAGGGCGTGCCGCTGGATGCCGATCACGAGTACGTGGGCACCCTGTTCACGCTGCTCAACCCTTACGGCATCCTGGGTGGCCTGGTGACCCTGCTGCTCTTCTTCACCCACGGCGTGTACTTCGTGGCGCTGAAGACGGACGGGCAGGTGCGGACGGATGCGCGGAAGCTCGCCCGGACCTCGGGCCTCGCGACCATCGTGGCCGCAGCCCTCTTCCTGGTCTGGACGATCGTCCAGGCGGCGAACAATCAGGCGCCGCTCCTGCTGGGGGTCGTCGCGTTCTCCGGCATCGCCGCGCTGGCCCTGATCGGCTCGTGGGTGGCCAACCTCCGCGACCGCGAGGGCACCGCCTTCACGCTCGGCGCGATCACGATCGTCACGGCGGTGGCGGCACTGTTCTTCGCGCTCTTCCCGAACGTGATGCCCTCGACGCTCGAGGCGGGCTCGGGCCTGACGATCGAGAACGCGTCCAGCACCGACTACACGCTGACGATCATGAGCTGGGCGGCGCTGATCTTCCTGCCGCTGGTGCTCGCGTACCAGGGGTGGACGTACTGGGTGTTCCGCAAGCGCGTCACGCGCGCCCGCATCGAGAAGGCCGCCCTCGTCGCGCACTGACGCCGGTCGCCCCGCTCCCTCGGGGAGCGGGGCGAACCGTCTGGAAGGATCGTTGTCGTGAGTGACGTGGGAGCAGAGAAGATGCGTCCCGTGGACCCGCGGCTCGTGCGCTACGCCACGGCCGCCCGCGGGTTCCTCGTCATCACCGCCGCGATCGTGCTGGCGCAGACCGGCGTGATCGTCGGTTTCGCGTGGGCGTTGACCTCGGCGCTCGTCGGCGCGATCGGCGGGCGACCACCGGCGGACCTGTGGGGATACGTGGGGGTGGCGGCATCCCTGGTCCTCCTGCGCGGGCTGCTGATCGTCGCGTCGGAGCGCGTGTCGGCGCGCGGAGCGGCGGTCGCCTCGCTGCAGCTGCGTGAGAAGCTCGTCGCCGCGGTGGCCCGGCTCGGCCCCCGGTGGCTGGCCGGGCGCAACACCGCGTCGCTCGCGACCACCGCGGGGCACGGCCTCGAGGCGCTCGACGCCTACTTCGGGCGTTATCTTCCGCAGCTCGTCGCGACCGCGATCACGATGCCGATCCTCATCGGGGCGATCGCCCTGGCCGATCCGCTCTCGGGCCTCATCGTGGTCCTCACGATCCCGCTCATCCCGATCTTCATGGTGCTGATCGGACTGGCGACCCGTGCCGTGCAGCAGAAGCAGTACCGCACGCTCGGGAGGCTCGCCGCACGCTTCGCCGACACGGTCGAGGGCCTCGGCACGCTCAAGGCGTTCGGGCGTCAGCACCGTGCCGCCGACACGATCGAGACCGTCACGCGCGACTACAAGCGCGAGACGATGACGGTGCTGCGCGTGTCGTTCCTCTCGGGCTTCGCCCTCGAGTTCTTGGCATCCATCTCCGTCGCGATCATCGCCGTGACGATCGGCTTTCGGCTCCTCGCGGGCGACCTCTCGCTGCTGGTCGGCCTGTTCGTGCTGCTGCTCGCGCCCGAGGCCTACCTTCCGCTGCGCCAGGTCGGCGTGCAGTTCCACGCGGCGTCGGAGGGGGTCGCGGCCACGGGCGAGATCTTCGACGCCCTCGATGCCGCCCGGAAGACCCCCGCCCCGGATGCCGAGACCTCGGCGACCGGGTCGACGGTGGCGCTGCGCGAGGTGCGTGTGCACCGCGGAGTGCACCGGATGCCGACGGTGTCGCTGTCGGTGGGACCGGGCGAGATCGTGCTCGTGACCGGCCCGAGCGGAGTCGGGAAGTCGTCGCTGATCGCCGCGCTGCTCGGGTACGCCGAGCATGACGGCGAGGTGCGCGTGGGTGGCGAGGCCGTCTCCCACGCGCGCGCCGTGGTCGCGTGGGCGGGACAGCGGCCCGGACTCGTGTCGGGCACGGTCGGCGAGAACGTCGCGCTCGGGTCGACCCTCGATGCCGTCGCCGTAGCGCGAGCGCTGGCCGACGCGGCCGCCGACATCGATCCGGCGACGCCGCTCGGCGCGGGCGGATCGGGCCTCTCCGGTGGGCAGGCGCAGCGGGTCGCCGTGGCCCGAGCGCTGTATCGCTCACGCATCGCCGGTGCGCCGGTGCTCGTGCTCGACGAGCCCTCGAGCGCCCTGGATGCCACGACCGAAGCGCACCTGTGGACGACCCTGCGCCGTGAGGCCGACGCCGGTCGCGGGGTGCTGCTCGTGTCGCACCGCCCGTCCGCGCGGTGGATCGCGGATCGCGTGGTCGAGCTGCGTCCCGCTGCCCCCGAGCCCGCACGCGAGGTCGGGC
Organism: Microbacterium sp. NPDC086615; assembly: GCF_040686055.1. Taxonomy (NCBI): domain Bacteria; kingdom Bacillati; phylum Actinomycetota; class Actinomycetes; order Micrococcales; family Microbacteriaceae; genus Microbacterium; species Microbacterium sp. NPDC086615. Next base: position 16,508 of record NZ_JBFBJJ010000011.1, on the reverse strand, counting down.
TCCACCCGACTTACCCCGAGCCCGCGCGCGAGGCCCTCGAGCCCGCGCGCGAGGCCCTCGAGCCCGCACGCGAGGTCCCTGAGCCTGTCGAAGGGACCGGAGGCTTCGACGAGCTCAGCCACCTCCGCCCCGCCCCCGACATCGCCCCGACCCTCGAGCCCGCGCGCGAGGTCCTCGAGCCCGCACGCCAGGTCCCTGAGCCCGTCGAAGGGACCGAAGGCTTCGACGAGCTCAGCCACCTCCGCCCCGCCCCCGGCCACCAGGAGGGACGCGAGTGAACACCCGGGTACGCGGCATCCTGCGCTCGGCGATGCCCTCGCGTCGTCGGTTCGCGCCCGCGGTGCTGTCGGGCTTCGGCACCGCGCTGAGCGCGGTGGCGCTGCTCGCGGCGAGCGCGTGGCTCATCGCGCGGGCGGCCGAGCAGCCGCTCGTGATGTACCTGTCGGCCGCCGTCGTCGGGGTGCGCGCGTTCGCGCTGTCGCGCGGGGTGTTCCGCTACCTCGAGCGGCTGACGAGCCATGACGCCGCGCTGCACCAGCTGGCGGGCGTGCGCGCCGGTCTCGTGCGCGAGCTGGTGCCCCTGGCGCCGGACGGGCTCGGGCGCGCACACCGCGGAGGACTCCTCTCGAGCGTCGTCGACGACGTCGAGGAGCTGCAGAACCTTCCGCTTCGGGTCGGCCTGCCCCTGTCGGCCGCCGCCCTGACCTCTCTCGCCGCGGTCGTCTTCACGGCGTTCATCTCGTGGCCGGCCGCACTCGTGCTGCTCGCCTGCCTCGTCGTGGCCTTCGGGGTCGCCGTGGCCGTCGGGTGGGCGGCGGGCTCCCGCGCGGAGCGCTCGGTGGCGCCGCTTCGCACCGCCGTCGCCGATGCGGTGCACGACCTCCTGACCAACCTCGACGTGCTGACCGCCTACGGGGCTCTGGATGCCGCGCGCGAGCGCGTCCGCTCCGCCGACGCCGCTCTGCGCGGGGCGCTGGTCCGCCGAGGCGTGGCGCAGGGGCTCACCTCCGGCACGGTCTCGGTGCTCGCCGGTGCCGCGTCGCTTCTGGCCCTGGCCGTCGCGGCTCCGGGCGTCGCCGGCGAAACCCTCTCGGGGCCGGGGCTCGCGGTCGTCGTGCTACTGCCGATGGCCGTGTTCGAGGTGTTCGGGCCGGTTCCCCTCGCCCTCGCCTCCTGGAGGCAGGTGCGGGCGGCAGCCGAGCGGATCGCCGAGCAGGTGCCCGAGACGGTCCCCGAGGGCCTGCCGCAGACCGAACCCGCGGCCGCCGGCACCGGCCCCGCGCTCGGCGAGGGTCTCGTGCTCCGTGGGCTGGCGGCGCACTGGCCCGCCCGCAGCGACTCCGACGGCGACGCCGGGCGGCTCGACGACGTCGACCTGCGGGTGGGTCCCGGCGAGCGCGTCCTCGTGACCGGGCCGAGCGGCGCGGGCAAGACGACGCTCGCCCACGTACTCGTGCGCTTCCTCGACTACGCGGGATCGTACACCGTGGGCGGCATCGAGGCGCGCGAGCTCTCCGGCGACGACCTGCGCCGGACGGTCGGGCTGATCGAGCAGGCGCCGTTCCTGTTCGACGAGTCGGTGCGCCAGAACCTGCTCTTCGCCCGCGACACGGCGAGCGACGCCGACCTGTGGGCGGTGCTCGCCCGGGTCGGGCTCGACGACTGGGTCCGCGAGCGCGGCGGCCTCGACTCCCGGGTCGGCGACCGCGGGGTTCTCGTCTCGGGCGGACAGGCGCAGCGCCTGGCTCTGGCGCGGGCGCTCCTGCGCGGGTTCCCGGTGCTCGTGCTCGACGAGCCGACCGCGGGCGTGGACCCCGCGGCATCCGAGGCCCTGCTGAACGACCTGCTGGGTGCGGTCGATCGCGACCGGGCCGTGGTGCTCGTGTCGCACGTCGAGGTGCCTGCCGGGTTGGTGGACCGCGAGGTGCGGCTGGAGGACGGGCGGGTCGTCTCCGGCTGACCCGTCCGCCCGGGCGCTGATCACGTCCCGTCACCGCGCCGTAGGCCCAGCCGGCGGGCTGAGTGTCCAGAACACCCGGAGAGAATCTTGCGAGGCCCGGGTGTTCTGGACACTCAGTTGGAGTCCCGTGCGTCACGGACTCGGCGTCCGGGAGTTGTGGGCACTCACCAGCGGGAGCGGCCCCGTCTCGCTCGTCAGCCGACGAGCTTGCGCTGCCACACGCCGAACCGGTTGCCGGCCGGATCGGCGAGGTGGGCGAAGAGGATCGTCCCGTTGTCAACGAGCGGCCGCACCGCCTCGGCGCCCTGCTCGATCGCCGACTGCAGCGTCGCGCGGATGTCCGCGACCTCGACGTAGAACACCGCCCACGCTTCACCGCCGATCTGCGACGTGTCCCAGAGCCCGCCGGCGTTCTCGTTCACGGCGGCGTAGCCGCCGGGATTGGCGGCCGCGAACCGCCAGCCGAACAGCTGCCCGTAGAAGGAGCGAGCGGCCTGCGGGTCGGGAGTGCCGATCTCGAAGTAGTTCACGGTGTTCGTGTCGCTCATGGGTGTGACCTCTCTCGTCTCGGGCGGCTCGTCCGCCCTCTGCATCGAGAGTGCGACCTGCCACAGTGAGAGGGTCAAGCGATCGGCACGTTGACCTCGGTAACCCACTTCGCGGGGTCGCTCTCTCGCCCGGGCCCCACGACGTAGACATTGAAGAGGGCACCCGCTCGCGCGAACCCGTGTTCGGCGATCCAGGTGCCGAGGATCTCGGTCGCGCGCCCGATGGTGTCGAAGTCTCCCCTGTGGGTGGTCCAGGCGACGCGCTGCGCGGGGAGTTCAGCGATGTCGAACCCGTCCTGCGGCGAAAACGGCCCGCTGTAGTCGCGCCAGATCGCCATCTCGACGTCGTCGTCGCGGAACTCCTCGTCGAAGTAGGTGGCGCCGACCAGCTCGCCGAAGCGCGCCGGGTCAGCGCCGTCCGGGCGGGCGATCAGGTCGCGAAGGTCGGCCCAGAGCTCACCCTCCGCCGGATAGCAGGCCACCGTGCGCCGCAGCCGAAGCGTCCGCACGGCGGGGAAGACCCGCTCACCGACCACGGCCGGCGACGTGTCGAGCGCGTCGGCCAACGACAGCGTCAGACGCTGCTGCGCTCGAAGCTCGGCGGCCGCGGTCTCGAGCGAGGCCGCGTGCTGAGCGAGGCGCGCCCGCAGCACGTGGGGGGTGGCGAAGAGCGGGAGGAGCTCCGCGATGAGCGAGATGCCGCAACCGGCGTCGCGCAGGGTGCGGATGCGGCCCGCCACGCGCAGCTGATCGGGCGTGTACCGCCGGTACGACGTGAACGCGTCGACCGACGCGGGCGTGAGGAGCCCGCGCTCGTCGTAGTGGCGCAGCATCCGCACACTGATACCGACGTATCGCGAGAACTCGCCGATGCTCAGCAGGCGCGCACCCGCTGCTCGGGTGACGGTCGATTCGCTCATAGGCCGATTGTCGCCCACGGGTCCGACATCGCCACTGCGAGCCGTGGCCACGGCGGGCGCGCTCCCACCGGCGGGCGCTCCGCGCGATATCGGCGAGGCGCGAGCGTCAGGATGCCGCGACGAACCGCACCCGATCGGGCGCCACGCTCACCCGCACGGCGTCTCCCGCACCGAGCCCCGCGGCCTCACCCGGCGCCACCTCGGCAGCCCCGCGGTCGGTGACGACGCGCACGCCCGACGGCGTCGGCTCGAGGTGCGACACGATCGCGGGGAATCCTTCTCCCAGCCGCAGGTCGGACGCGCGGACCGGGACCCGCCGGAGCCGTCACGTCAAGAGCAAGAGCAGCGACACGCCACTGCCCACGACGCCGCCCACGACCCCGGCGATCCACGCCGCGGGGCGCGGGCGCCCCCCGGGCCGAAGAACCACCATGAGCAGACTCGCCGTCAGTGCACCGCCGCACACCCACAGCCACGTCGCCACGAGAGGCGGAGCCGTGCCGGCCAGGGCGATCGTGCTGTAGCCGGTGAAGGCGATCCCGATCAGACGGAGAACGACCCGGTGCTGCACGAGCGTGATCACCGTCGCCGCGGCGCCGGCGAGATGCAGCGCGAACGGCAGCAGATTCTGCGCCCCCACGGATGCGACGATCACGGGCATCAGCCCGAGCACCGCACCCAAACGCGTGCACGCCAGTGCGACGGCCGTGGATGCGAGCGCGTCTCGTCGCCGGTGCGAACTCACGTCGCCGCTCACGGGTACGGCAGGGGGTCTGAAAGCAGATCGTCGCCGACAGGTTCGGCGCGAAATCCGGCTTCGACCGGCACGGTCTGATAACGCGGATGCCCGAGGGCCGGAGTCTGCGGCGGGTACGGTTGCGCGAGCTCGGGAATATAGCTCTTCCAGATGCGCGTCTGCATGAGGTCGCGGTGGCTGAAGTCGAACATGATCGGGTCGATCCCCCGCTTCTGCAACGACGAATGCAGACGAGCGACGGGATCGGGGTCGGCCCGATCGACGATGTCGTACAGCTCGCTCAGGCGCACCTCCCCGCCGCCGCGGAAGTACCAATCGGTGCGGCGCGCGTTCTCGGGGTAGCCATAGAACGTGATGGCCTGCACGAAGCGGAGGAATTCGTGCGGCTCTGCATCCGGGTGGATGCCGAAGAGCCGCTCGAACGAGGCCCGGAACTGCCAGTTGTCGGTCTGCTGGCAAATGCGCAGAGTGCGCTCCGACTGCGAGTACTCCCCCAGGGCGGAACGCATCGCGGCATCCGGAGTCGGTCCGATCCCCCCGCCTGCGTTGTAGGTCATCTCGGGCAGCCACTCGTCGAACTGCACGGCGGTGATGACCGGGAACTCGGGGAAGTCAAGGTTCTGAAGGAAGAATCTCGGGGCTCCGACCCCCTCGTGGAGGCGATCGACCGCGCGTTGGAGGCGGCGGTCACGTAAAGGCACGTCGAGCACGATCTCGTCGAGCGGCACCCGGGCATGCCAGCGAAGATTGACCGCGTCACGTTCGATAAGTTCGTCGAGAGCGTGGAAGACGGCCTTGTCGGTCGAGACGTGGCAGGCGAGTCCGCCGCTGGGGGCGAGACCGATGAGCGGCTCCTCGGGCTGCCGATAGTACGTGAACAGCACGAGCTGCGCGGGCACCCACACCTCGTCGCCGGCGTACAGGCGCCGGCCGGGGATCCACCCGAGGTGGTCGTCGTCGCCCCACCGGTCGAAGAGGAAGTGCGGGTCGGCGTACTGCGCGTCGGAGAAGAGCGGGATATCGTCCGCTCCCAGACACACGCGCCCCTGTCGCTGCATCTCGCGGCGGCTGCCGTAGGCGAGGCGGTCGGCCCACTGCAGGAACGCGAACGACCCGAGCACGCGTTCGACACCCTCGCCCATCGCGGACACATAGGCGTTCGGCAGATCCAGGCCCTTGCCGCCGCCGTAGACCTGCGAGCTGTAGCCCGAGTTCAATCCCGCCACCCCGAGCACACGGCTCACGATGTGGTCGAAGTCGAAGTACTGCCCGTGCGCGGTGTGCAGATGCGCGCCGGATGCCGCGCGAAAGTACGTCGTAAGCAGTCGGATGAAGCCGTCGGGCGAGTGCAGCGACTCGATCTCCGCGAGCGACCTCTCCTCTTCGCGCGTCAACGTGGTCGCCACCACAGGGCGGCGACGGTTCCAGTGCGTCTCTTCGAGGCGTACGGGTGTCATGAACTACGTCCTTCCCAATCGAACGTGAGCGTCGTCACGATGACGACGACAACGGTGGAGAGCGTCAGGGCGAAGAGCCGCGAGGCGTCGACCTCGCCATAGCCGCTATAGGTGAAGACCAGCAGATCGTTGGCGATGGCGAGAGGGTTCCACTGCACGATGGCCTGCAGCCAATCGGGGAACGACTGCCGGGGCAGGGCCGCTCCACTCGAGAAGAACATGACGAAGAACACGGCGGCGGACACCACCTGCACACTGCGCATCGGCAGACGGAGGCCGCCGAGGAGCACCCCCCACGCGACCGTCACGACGAGCACCCCGAGGGCCGATGCCAGGAACGCCGGCCAATTCGCCGTCGAAGACAACCCGTAGAGCACGAGGGTGACCACGATGAGACCGAGGAGCGAGACGGTCACCGTGACAGCGGCTGTGATGAACTGCGCCCCGAAGAACACGGCGGGATGGAGAGGAGAGAGACGGTACCGTTTCAGCGCCCCGCGCGAGCGGTTCTCAGCGACATGGATGGACAGCCCCATGATGCCGACGTTGGCCGCGGTGACGGCAACCATCGACGCCATGTAGGTGTCGATGAAGCGAATGCCCGGCGCCACCTCGTCGGTTGCTCCGATGGAGCCGACGAACAGCAGCAGGATCAGGGGAAAGGCGATCGAGAAGAACATCGCTGTCGGCTCGCGCAGGAACAGGCGCAGTTCCACTCCGACGAGAGCCCGGAGCGAGCGGACGAGAGACGTCATGCGGGTGTTCCTTCGTCGTGCGCGACACCGCCGAGGAATGCGATGTCGCTGAGATCGGTGCGTCGCAGGGTGGCGCGTGCCCGCTGGGCGGGCGTCAACGCCTCGTATGCCGCGCGCAGATCGTCGACCGGCCCGTAGGTGCGCGTGCTGCGGCCGTCGCGCACCGCCGACGCCGTCTGTGAGGACGACGCCGCGTCGATACCCGTGAGGCACCATTCGTGCGGGAGTGCCGCGAGCAGCTCCGCCGGGGTGCCGTCGGCGATGGTGCGCCCGCGCGACATCACGACGACGCGGTGCGCGATCTCGGCGGCGACGTGCATGTCGTGGGTGGTCACCAGCATCCCGACTCCCGTCGACGCCCGGTCGACGAGCAGGCGGATGATCTCACCCTGGCCCTCGGGGTCGAGCCCGGCGGACGGCTCGTCGAGGATCACGAGGCGCGGGTCGTGGATGAACGCGAGAGCGAGGGCCGTCCGACGCTTCTGCCCGCCGCTCAACGTCTCGAACGGCCGGCGCGAGAACTCCTCGAGTCCCAGCCGCGCGATCAGGTCACCGTCAGCGCCGACGACGCCGTAGATCGCTGCGTACAGAATCACGGCTTCGGCGACGCGGATGCGCCCCGGGAACCCCTCCTCCTGCAACTGCACCCCGAGCATCCTGGCGCGTTCGCGGCGCGACCCTCCGGCGTCGCCGAGCAGCTCGATCCGACCGGCATCGGGCGCGCGCAGCCCCTCGACGCACTCGATCAGCGTGGTCTTGCCCGACCCGTTCGGGCCGACGAGGCACACGATCTCTCCGGCGCGAACCTCGAGCGAAGCGTCGACGACGGCACGCACCGGCCCGTACGCCTTACCCAGACCGCGCACGGACAACAACGGAATGTCGCTCGTCATTCGTTCCCTCTCATCGCGATACCGCCTCGGCGGCGGCCCCCAGTGCCGCCAACGCCTCGTTCTCGTCGAGCGCCGCCAGTCCGGGCGCGCAGCCCGCCCCGGGAGCGCCCGAACCCGCGCGAACGTCATGGCCGCGGGCATACAGCTCGCGCACCGCTTCGCGCGAGCGCTCGAGCCCCGCGGCGACCTCGCGTTCACCGGCCCGATCGAGCAGAGGAATGCCGAGGTGCAAGGCCGCCTCACGCCCGCCCATCCGCAGAGCGCCGGGCGCACGCAGCGACAGCAGACGCTCGTGATAGGGCAGAGCACGAGCCGCCGCGCTCAGCTGCGGCGACCACACGAGCGCGCGCAGACCCGCCTGCCGTTCGGCGACGGTCAGGAGCGGGACGACCGGCAAGCCGAGGGCGGAGACTCGATCGATCGCCCTGACGACGTCATCCTGACTCGCCCGAGCGACGACACGCAGGACGTCGGCCGTGGACTCCGGCGGGACACCGGCATGTTCCCCCGTCACCAGAACCGCAAGGAGGGCGGGCAGCGACTCCCAGGTCGCCTCGACGGACGGGTTCGAGGCGGCAAACCGCACCGCCCCCGGAGATGGTCGCAGCGCCAACGCCAACCCCCGATCGCGGGCGAGGCCGGCGATCCGATCGAGCTGATCGCCGACCGAAGCGCCGAGGCACACCCAGCGCAGACCCAGTCGCGCAAGGCCATCGAAGACGACACCGTCGCACTGAGGCGCCGGCCACCACCCCTGCGGTCCGCGTGGCTCCGTCTCGATCCACTCTCCGCCCCACTCGGTCGCGCCGAGGTGCGGGTCGTCGCCGGTCATGCCGACGCGCTCGTCGTACTCCCTCGCGAACAGCCACCAGGCGAGAGAGACCCCCAGTCGGCGAGTCACCACGACACCGGCCGCGCGCTCGGCGGCGATGGTGCTCTGCACGACATCTCGCAGCGAACTGTGCCGCGGCGAACGGAGGTATCCCTCCCCCGTGGCGTGGAAATCAACCGACATGATGCGCCGTCCGTCGGCGCCGAAGCCGGCGGAAGACCAGCGCCTGGAACATCAGATGCGTCGCGATCGCCGGGACGACGGAGCCGCAGACGACCGTCTGGACGCCGAGGAAGATCCCGCCCACCGTCTTGGACACCACCGACGGGGCGCCGAACGAGATGTGGTGCAAACCGAACAGGACGGCGGACAGTGCGACGGCGGCGAGCACCCCCCACGCGCTGGCGAGGCTGACGAGCAGCATCCCCCGGAAGATCAGTTCCTCCGTCACCGCCGAGGCGACCGCCAACGACCACCACAGGACCGGGCGTCGAACGACGTCGGCGACCCCGTCGACAACGGAACCGACGCGGCCGCCCGGGCGATGCGCCGCCTGCGCGCGCACGGACGCCGACGAGACGGCCAGTTCGACGACATACCACGTCACGGCTGCCGGGATCGCAATCGCCGACGCGAGCACCACCGTCGGCCCCACGTCGATGCGGAGCGCGGCGAGCGGGTCGAGCGCGCCCGTCACCGCCAGAGCAAAGGTGGCGACGAGCAGTACCGCCACGTACACGACAGCGCCGTGCTCCTCGACCACCGTTCGAAGCCACCACGCCCCGCCGCGGGCGACGAGATCGAGCACGGCCATCACGATGCCGAACACGGCGAGAACACCGACGGCCGCGCCGATCGCCTCGAGGGGACCGGTCATCGGGGACGGCGCCCGGGAGCGGTGCCGATGGGAATGAGTAAGTGCGCGAACCGGTCCTTGCCGTCCAACCGCAGCAATCGGTTGAGCGGATCGTCGGCGAACGCGGCGAGGGCGTTGACGCTCACGCCGAGTGCCGTGGCGGCGAGGTAGACGTGAGCCGTGACGATCCCGGCATCCAGCCCCATGTAGCGATACCCGCGAGTGCCGTACTTCCACGCCACGCGGGGGAAGTCTCCGGTCAGGGCGATCACCGCCTGTGCGAAGAGCAGGAAGTCCGACTCGATCGCCGCGTCGCGGAGCGGAAGACGGAAGTCGCCGAGTTCTTCGATCACCAATTCGTGCCCGAGCGGATCGTAGGAGTACCTGCCGGGTTCGAGACCCTCGACGTCGTTCACGATCACCTGGCAGTCGTAAGACTGCAGGCCGCCCGCCGATGCCCCGACGCGCTTGGGGATGTCGCGGCGTTGGTATCCGAGTTCGAAGCCTCTCGAACCGAACGACTGGCTCAGGATGCCGGCGAGATCCGTTAGTGGCAGAGGGTCACTGCCGTACATCGGCGTCGATCGGCGCTCGGCGACGAGCTCGGCGAAAGGCTGCAGCATGTCGGGCAGATCCCCCGGGAGGCTCACGCGGCGTTCGCCGGGCCGACCGACGGCGAGATCCGGAGCGCGCATGGTCGCGAGGCGCGAGACCGGTGGCCCGTCCTTGCTCGCTTCGGCACGCAGCGACCGATGGATAAGGTGGGCGACAAGAACGTCGTCGTCGCTGATCAACGGCACGCCTTCGCGCACGAGGTCCAGAGCGGCCGCCGCCCACGAGGGGTGACACAGCCCATCGGCCGCCGCGCGGTCGAGAAGGACGGTGAGGTCGTCGATCAGCGCGGGCACGGTGTTCGGCCGATCGAGCGCGGTCGCGTGTTCGGCGGTCATCGGGCGCCCTCCCCGTGATCAGCGTCTGTCACGGCGTCTTCTGGCGTGCGACCGGCGTCCGTGCCGGGCGGTCGCGGCGCGGCCTCCGCGGAGACGGCGACAAGAGCAGTCGTGAACCGCTCGATCCCGTCTTGGTCGAAGACCGTGTCGACCTCGATGTCGGCGAAGTCCGTTGCCACGGTCGGGGCGCCACCCGCTCGAGCGAGGGTCTGCATGAGGACGGTGAGCAGCAATCCCGATTGTTGAAGGGCCACGCGGTAGCCACGCGGACCCTGCAGAATCTCGACCCGCCACGGCACCGTCGTCACCGACACGATCGCGGACGCCGCGTCGAAGGCCGCGCGCTTGTCGACCGGAGTGGCGCTCACGAGGCGTCGCTGGAGCTTCGGCCCGACGAGACGCATACGCACGAGGTGAGATGACGACGCGGGCAGCAACCACGTCGCGCCGCGCCACAGCAGGACCACATCGGAGCCGTACAACAGTCCGGATTCCGCGCCGAGACGTGCCACGGCTGCGAGCGCCGTGCCGAGCGGCGAGGGGACGTCGGTGAGGGCGAGTTGCACGCCCGAGACGTTCTCCTCGATGGTCGAGTAGGTGCGACCGGAGGCGAGGAACCACGCCCGCAACTGCTGCGCCTCGTTGTCGCTCGGTGCGGCGTCGAGGTCTGAGAGGCGCCACCGGGCGTTGGCCTGATACATCTCGGAAACAGAGCCGTCGACGTCGTGCAGGCGGTGCTGATAAAGGTCGCGCGGTGTGGGCGCGAGGAGTTGGAGATGGGGCCCGGAGAGCACCGTCTGTTCGACGCCGTGCTCGTAACCGGGTTCGACCGTCTCGAAGACGATGCGATTGTTCTTCTGGTGATCGCTGAGAGTGGCCATGTCGTCAGAGGAAGGTGTGCTGCAGCTCGGGCCGAGTCGTGGCGCACGCGGGGCATCGTGGAATGGTGAGGACGCGGTGACTCATGACCTCCATCCGGCTCGTCTCGACACGAAGGACGCGTTGATCGAGGAAGCCGGTCGAGGACGGATCGCGTCGCGCAAGAGCAAGCCGCACCCACGCGGCCGCGAGCGCGATGACGGCGGCGTCGCCACCCGGGCCGGAAACGCCGCGGCTCAAACTGTCCTTGTAGACCAGGTACTCGTCGCGAAGATGCCGGGCCCCCTCGTCCTGAAGGTCGTGGCACAGATAGCACGCGGTCTCGCCGGGTACGACCATGGGACCGATCACCGCCTCCGGGCCGTCGGTGTGGACGTAGACCGCAGGGATGCCGAACTCGAGCGAGACCGTATTGGCCCTGAGGAAGCGCACCGGGTCGAGCACATCCGAAACGATCGCGAGGACGATATCCCCCGCTTCCACTCCCTCGTCGGCGATCAGTTCGTGCACGTCGTCGAGTTCGTCGAGCGAGCGGACGTCGAGACGCGAATCGCCTCGCGCGAGGTCCGTCAGAGCATCGGCGAGGAGTCCTCGTCCGTGAAGGGCCACGATCGTCGTGCCCGCGGGCCCCCCGCACGGGGTCAGCACCCCGGCCTCGGTGAGCTGTTCCGCGATCTCCTCGATGTCGGCCCCGTCCACTCCCCAGCCCTCGGCGAGTGCGGCCGCTGTGACGGGGGCGGTCGCCGCTTGCACGATGCGCGCGAGCAGACGCCGACGAGCGGGATCACGCACGATCTTCGAGAACGCGGCACGACTGCCCTCCCGGACGAAGACCTCATCGTCACCGTGGGGAAGGACGTACAAGCCCGTCCGCAGGCGGTAGGTCGTTGCGTCGGACACGCCGTGCGCATTCGAGGGAGACGGGGCGGTAGCGGTCAAAGCGGGATTCCTTCCGTTGTCATCTGATGCCCTTCGGGAAACAGGCGGGATCGACCTGGAACCACGGTCGAACCCGCCCGTCGCCCGGTCAGAAGATGCTGAAGTTGATGGAGCAGCAGCACCAGCACCAGCAGCACCAGCCGCCCGGTGCGACCGATGCCTCTTCGGCGAAGAACTTGTCCTCCACTCGATCGAGCACGTTGAGCATCCGAAACTCCTGTCTTTCCTCGTGGTCTCCGTCGTGGGCGACTACCCACGACAGCACTCAAACATGCCCCTTTCGAGGCAACCAGGGCCGATGGCATGCATATTGACGACAGTCATCGCCACTCCGAGATACGGACGCGGCCCCGACAGCACGCGCAGTCAGGAAGATCGTTCGCCGCGACCCGGCGCCACGCGTGGACGAAGCTTTGCGACGACAGGTGGCCCCAGGACCGGGAGAAGTGCGCTGTGATCGCCGCCTCACCGACCTCGGTCAGGGCGAAGATCTTGCGCGCCGCACCCGGACCCCGCGACTCGTAACGCACGCATCTCACGAGTCCGAGCCGGTCGAGCCGACGCATCATCCGGTGGAGGGTCTGCGCGTCGGGCTGCATGGCGCCGCGCGACATCTCGCGCACGCTCTCCTGCACGTCACCGACCCACTGCGGCCGGCTGCTCAGGGCGAGCATTGCGAACACCGCCAAGCTGGCTTTGACATGCCCGTCCGCCCACGTCTTGCACGCGTACTCGACGAGACGGTGCTCCTCAGAGGTCAGCATCCGCAAACCCGTTGCGCGCAACCGAGGCGAACGCGTGGACGAGGAGCCCCACGCTCCACAGGCCGATCATCCACCCGAGCCCACCCCCGCGCGCACCCGCCCAGTCCGCCACGAAGGCATGCAGAGAGGTGGAGCCCGCGACGATCACATAACTCACGACATGGAAGACGAAGAAGGCGTAGGGCGCACGCGTCAGCGGCTTCCGCAGGATGACAGCCGCGACGGCGATCGTCACCGCCGCGAGCGCCAGCACGATCAGCGCCACGAGATCGATGCCCCTCGCCCCGGCGGCCACGAGATGGAACCCCGCCATCACCACGCTGAGGACAAGGCCGTAGATCAGGAAAGCGCGCACGGGTGGACTTGCCGTAGCCATCACTATGCCCCCTCACAGCGTTGGTACGCCGTCATCCGTCGAACAGGGACAGCCAACCAGGAAGGCATGTATGCATGCCATCTGACGGTGTGTTTTACATGCGGCGGGTGAGTGCCGCCGCATGCGCGGGTCACCCCCGCCACGACCGGCGTCGAGCCCCGGGGTAAGGGTCCTGCCGTCGATCGCCGCCCCGACAGGGCGCACAGAGTCAGGATGCCGCGACGAACCGCACCCGATCGGGCGCCACGCTCACCCGCACGGCGTCTCCCGCACCGAGCCCCGCGGCCTCACCCGGCGCCACCTCGGCAGCCCCGCGGTCGGTGACGACGCGCACGCCCGACGGCGTCGGCTCGAGGTGCGACACGATCGCGGGGAATCCTTCTCCCAGCCGCAGGTCGGACGCGCGGAAGACGGCAGCCAGCGCGACCCCGTCGCTCCCGACGAGAGCGCGAGAGGCGGCATCCGTCGACTCCAGGCGCATTCCGGCCCCCTCCCAACCGCCCGCGCGCGCCACACCGACGAGCCGCTCGAGCCCCGCGATCTTCGCGGCGACCTCGGTCGCCGGGGCGGACAGCACCTCGCGCACTGCCCCTTCCTGGGTCACCCTTCCTCGCTCGACGATCACGAGCCGGTCGGCCAGCGCGGCCGCGTCGACCGCATCGTGCGTGACGGCGACGGACGTGACCCCGGCGAGGCACTCGCGAAGCGTCGCGCGGACCTCCGCCGCCGTCACCGCGTCGAGCGCGACGAGGGGCTCGTCGAGCAGCACCACGCGCGGCTCCGCGGCGAGCGCCCGCGCGACGGCCACTCGCTGCTGTTCCCCGCCCGACAACTGCGCGGGCCGGCGGTCCCCCGCACCGGGGAGTCCCACTCGTGCAAGCCATTCATCGGCCGACGAACGGGCGAGGGATGCCGGGACCCCGGCCGCCCGCGGACCGAAGGCGACGTTCTCGCGCGCCGTCAGGTGCGGGAAGAGGCGCGCGTCTTGCCCGAGCAGGACGATCCCGCGGTGCATCGGAGCGGTGCGCACGCGCGGAGCGCGGTCGAGGACACGTCCGTCGAGCACGATCTCTCCCCCGTCGAGCGGAACGAGTCCGGCGAGCGCGCCGAGGAGCGTCGACTTTCCGGCTCCGCTGCGGCCCATGACCGCGACGGTGTCGCCGGGGGCGACGTCGAGGGCGATGTCGACGGAGAAGTCGCGACGGCGGACCACGACGTGCGCGTGGAGGGCGGCGGCATCCGGAATCGGGGCGACCGCCTGATCGCCAGGTTTCCGCCCGCTCATCGCCCCACCCCCGGGCGCCACCCGCGCACGAGCAGCAGCACCGCGACCGCCGTCACGAGCAGCAGGAGCGACAGGGCGACGGCAGTTCCCTGCGAGACGCCGGCGCCGTTGAACGCGGTGTAGATCGCGAGCGGCATGGTCTGCGTGACGCCGGGACGGTTGCCGGCGAACAGCGCGGTCGCCCCGAACTCGCCGATCGCCCGAGCGAAGCACAGCACGACGCCGGCGACGATCCCCGGCGCGGCGAGGGGCAGCGTCACGCGCCGCAGGATGGTCGCGCGCGACGCGCCGAGCGAGGCGGCCGCGCGCTCGAACTCGACCCCCGTGCTGCGCAACGCTCCCTCGACCGCGAGCACGAGGAAGGGGAGCGCGACGAACACCTGCGCGAGCACGACCGCGGGGGTGGTGAACGGCAGCCCGAGCGCGCCGAACCAGCCGTTCCGGCCGAAGAGGTAGAGGAGCGCGACACCGCCGACCATGGGCGGTAGGACGAGCGGCACGGTCACCAGCGCCCGCAGCAGAGCGGCGGTCCGCGCGGGACTCCGCGCGATCACGAGGGCCAGCGGGATTCCGACGACCGTACACACCAGGGTGGCGACGGCCCCCGTGGCCAGCGACAGGACGAGCGCCGAGAGGGCGGCATCCGACGTCACGTCGCTGATCAGCGTGTCCCACTCGACCCGGGCGACCAGCGCGGTCAGCGGCACGAGCAGGAAGAGCAGCCCGATGGCCGCCGGCACGATCAGCCAGCGCGGGACGTACCCCGCCGCCCTCACGGCGCCTGGAACCCCGCGTCGGCGAGGATACGCTTTCCGTCGTCCGACAGCACGAAGGCGACGAATGCGGCTGCCGCCTCGGGATTCGGCGCGTCGGCCAGCGCCGCGATCGGGTACCGATTGACCACCGCGTCGGCTCCGTCGGGCACGATCGTCTCGACGTCGTCGCGACCGACGACGTCGGTGGCGTAGACGAGTCCGGCGTCGGCCTCGCCCGCGGCGACCTTCGACAACACGGCCGTGACGTTCTGCTCCGCGCTCGCGGGGCTCACGGTCACCCCGGCGTTCGAGAGGAGCGTCTGGGATGCCGCCCCGCACGGGACCTCGGGGGCGCACAGCACCGTCGTCACACGGGGAAGGTCTTCGAGCCCCTCGACGCCCCCGGGGTTGCCCGCCGGCACCGCGATCACGAGGGTGTTGGCCGCGAAGATGCGCGGGTCGGGGGCCTGCGCGGCCACTTTCGACATGTTCTTCTCATCGGCAGAGGCGAACACGTCGGCGGGGGCACCCTCGCCGATCTGCGTCGCGAGCGTGCTCGACCCGTCGTAGACGGGAGCCACCGTGACGCCCGGGTGCGCGGCCTCGAACGCCGTCGCGATCTCGTCGAAGGAGCGCTGCAGAGACGCCGCGGCGTAGACCTCGAGCGTCACGCCCAGCTGATCCGCGGATGCCGCGGGCTGAGACGACGGGCCGGCGCACGCGGCGAGCAGAGCGGCGGTGGCGAGGACACCGGCGAGACGCAGGGGGCGGCGCATGGGAGTTCCTTTACCGGCGCCAGGCGCCTCGACATGGATCCGCATTTGCGGATATTCAGGTCGAATATATCCGCTCTCCGCCCGCTCGGGCCGCTGAGGCCCGATCCCTCGTGGCGCGACCGCGGTCACCAGCGGGCCAAACTCCTGAGAAACCATCCGGAAGGGGTACACACCACGCCCCACAGCGCGGCGCGACGGCGAAACTCAGGAGTTTCGCTCCCGTCGAGGCCGAGCCGATCAGCCGCGCGGCGCCTCCACCGTCACGACCGTCGCCTTCACCGACGCCACCGCGAGCGAGCCCGGCTCGAGCGCGAGCTCGTCGGCCGCTTCCGCCGACATGAGCGACACCACCCGGTGGGGACCGCACTGCAAATCGACCTGAGCCATCACCCCGTCGATCCGCACGCGCGTGACGACCCCGACGAAACGATTGCGTGCGCTCGACGCGATCCCGGTGGGGTCGACGGGCTCGTCGGCGAGGGCGACGGCGCGCTCCGCGAGCGCCGCTCCCGGGATCTCGACCGGTGACGCCCCCGTGGTCGGGAGCACGCCCTGGTCGATCCAGCGCCGCACCGTGTCGTCGCTGACCCCGAGCAGGCGCGCGGCCGTGGCGATGCGGAAGCTGTTCGGCATACGACGACGGTACCGCGGGCCGCGAACGCCGATCGCCCCCGCGGGAGGAGATTCCTGCGGGGGAGGACGCCCAGCCGCGGCGGATTCACGCGGTCAGTGCAACACCGTTGTCTGGTGGGGTTGAGAGTAGCCGTTCGAGGGCTTCGGTGGGTGTGGCCCAGTCGAGTGTCATG